>JAFVTB010000096.1 GCA_017503445.1 Clostridia bacterium | reverse complement strand
TGATATAGGTGATCCATTATCGTTGATTTTATCTGTAAAATATTTTTCAAAAAGTTCTTTTTCTTTACCTGAAAAAATTGAGAAATCGCATAAGTGAGCTCGCCCTTTTAAATCAAACCTGTTTATCAAGATAATATCGCCTTGATGCGCACAATAAGTTGAAATATTTAATTGATAAAGTTCGCCCGCTTCTCTTTCCTTTTTGGAAATAACTTGTGCGACAGCCAGGTCTTGTTCTGAAGAGCCATAATAACTTGCCAAAATTTGGCTTTTATATTTTTCATCAAAGCCTTTGTTTGTTTCCAAAAATTCAAAATCCCTGCCCAAAACGGTGCTGTAATTTTCAGCAGGCAACAATTTTCTGTTGCGCACGGGGCCCTCTTCCCAAAAACCATTGTTTATTTTGCTGTCAAAAAGCGCTCTTTCTTCTTTAAATTTTGTTTGGTCTTTTTCAAATGTCTTTTCCATATTTATTCCTTTATTCAATCACGGGCTTTTCAAATTTAAGTTGCAGTTTTTTCTTTTTGAAAACATTTAATGCGCTGCGCTGGAAAAGCCTTAAAATTGCGGGCATATTATTGATTGCTTCGCGATAACCCTCTTCAATCATATCCAGCCACCCTTCCGTTTTGGTGGATTTAAACCTTTTTGTTTCGGGGCGCAAAACAATATCGCTGTATTCATATCCCTTAAACACATTGCTTTCCATCAAAATGCGCACACTGCACATCACCACGTCCACAAGTTTGGTGCTGTCTGTGCCATAAAGGCGGGATTTGTTTACATCAATCGCAACCACATAATCGCACCCAAAAATTTTGGGAATATCCGCGGGCATTGTGTTGCGAAGCCCCCCATCGCAAAGCAGGCGATTGTTATGCTCCACAGGTTGAAAAATTGCTGGCACGCAGCAACTTGCCGCAACCGCCTTTGCCAAGTTTCCTTTTGTCAGGCAAATTTCATCGGTGCTTTTAAGGTCAACCGCGGTGGCGGTGAATGGAATTTTCAGGTCCTCAATATTGATATCGCCAAGGTTATCAGTGATAACTTTTTCAATGCCATCAGTTTTTGATGGCACAAACACAAGTTTTGATGTGCGGATATCTTTTTCATCAATCTTACGGGCGATGTTAAGCATATCTTCAAACTTCATTCCACTGGCATAAAACGCGCCAACCAAACTTCCCGCACTGGTTCCAGAAACAAAATCAAATTTCAGGCCATATTCCTCAAACGCCTTGATTGCGCCAAGATGTGCAAACCCGCGTGCGCCGCCGCCACTAAGAACCAAACCAATCTTTGGCTTTTTGCTGTTTAAAATCATATTTTTCCTCTTTCAATTTTTAAATTATATCACAAAAGGGGGAATATTTGTCAAATTTCAAACTGCTTTTTTGGGTGCAATTTGACATAAAAAAAATTTTTTGATATTATAAGCATATAAGGAGTGAATTATGATAAAAGACGATATTAAAAAAGCCAACCTTTTGGCAATGAAAAATAAGGACCCAACCGCCCGCGCGCTTTACAGCGTGGTGCTTAACAAAATTATGCTTGCGGAAGTGAAACTTCGTGGCACGGATAAAACACTTTCAGAAGGCGATATCCTTGCAATCCTTCAAAAAACCAATAAGGAACTTGATGAAGAAAAAGCAGGCTTTGAAAAAGTGGGTAACGCAGAAAAAGTTGCTGACCTTGAAAAACAACAAACCCTTTTGGCGCAGTTTTTGCCAAAAATGCTGGCGCGTGAAGAAATTGAAAACATCATCGCAACCCTTGAAGATAAATCTGTTGGCGCAGTGATGAAATATTTTAAGCAAAATCACAATGGCACATGCGATATGCAGGTTGTGAAATCTGTGCTTGATGGGTTGAAATAATGAAAGTTTTTGCAATAAGCGATTTGCATCTTTCGTTTGGCGCAAACAAGCCAATGGACGTCTTTGGCGGGAACTGGACGAACTATTTGGAAAAAATTGTTGAAGATTGGCGCGCCAAAGTTTGTGATGATGATGTGGTGCTGATTGCGGGCGATATTTCTTGGGCAATGAAGCTTGATGAAACCAAAGAAGATTTCAACTTTTTGAAATCTTTGCC
>JAFVTB010000095.1 GCA_017503445.1 Clostridia bacterium | reverse complement strand
CCAATTTTGATTTGTGGATTAATGCGTTTTGAAAGGCGCACAACACTTTCCATAAGCGCCCCCACGCCCGCGGTGTCAAGATGCATAAACACATCTTGCGCAAAAATGTTTTTTGCATAATATTCTGGCAAAAATTTGCCTGCATCATCGCGAGAAAAACCAAAAACAAATTGCGTCAAATCGTTTGTGCCGAATGAAAAGAAGTCTGCGTGCTGGGCAATTGTGCTTGCCATTATGCACGCGCGCGGCGTTTCAATCATTGTGCCAATTTTATAGGCAATATTTCCGTTTGTGTCGGTTTCTTTGATTGTGTCTTGCACCAAATTTTTCACAAACAAAAATTCTTTTTCATCGCAGGTGAGTGGAATCATAATTTCCGGCACGATTTTTTGCCCAAGTTTTTCTTGAACCTTTAACGCGCTTTCAATGATTGCCCGCACTTGCATTTGATAAATTTCTGGGTGCGAAATTGCAAGGCGAAGCCCCCTGTGTCCCATCATTGGATTGGTTTCGCGAAGCGTATCAACTTGCTTTTGCAAAGTTTTTATGTCAACCCCCAGCGCGGTGGCAAGGTTGGCAAAATCATCTTTTGTTTTTGGCATAAATTCGTGAAGTGGCGGATCCAAAAGTCGAATGGTGACGCTGCGCCCCGCGCAAGCGGTGAAGATTGCCGCAAAATCTGCACTTTGATATTTTTGCAACTTTTTCAAGGCATCGTTTCGCATTTTTGGCGTGGTTGCCAAAATCATTTTTTGCATATCAATGGCGCGGTTTTCTGCAAAAAACATATGTTCTGTGCGGCAAAGCCCAATGCCTTGTGCATTGAATTTTAAGGCATTTTTTGCATCGGTGGGGGTGTCGGCATTGGCAAAAACTTTGATTTGCTGAAAATCTTCTGACCAATCCAAAATGGTTGAAAGATATTTGTTGTCAAGGATGGCATTTGTTTTCAGTTTGCCTGCAAAAATTTCGCCGCTTGCGCCGTCAATAGAGATATAATCGCCTTCAGCAAATTTTTGCCCGCCAAGTTTGATTGATTTTCCTGAAATTTGGAGTGTTTCGCAGCCACTTACGCACACCGTGCCCATTCCGCGCGCCACCACCGCGGCATGTGATGTTGTGCCGCCGCGAGCGGTGAGGATGCCTTGGCAGATGCTCATACCGCTGATGTCTTCTGGTGATGTTTCAAGACGGACCAAAATGGCGGGTTCGCCATTTTCAACAAATTTTTTCGCCATATCACTTGAAAGGGCGATTTTGCCAACTGCGCCCCCTGGTGATGCGCCAATGCCTTTGGCAATTGGCTTTTCGCCACGTGGAATTTCAAGTTTTGCGGTGAGAAGTTCAGGAATTTTATTTGCATCAATGCGACCTATAGCAGTTTCTTTGTCAATCATGTTTTCTTCCACCAAGTCCACCGCAACGCGTATGCTTGCAAGGGTGGTGCGTTTGGCATTGCGGGTTTGAAGCACAAAAAGTTTGCCATTTTCAATGGTGAATTCCATATCTTGCATATCACCATAAACTTTCTCAAGTTTCTTTGCGTGGGCATAAAGTTCGTTATATGCAACTTCATTCACTTCTTTCAGTTTATCGATTGGGCTTGGGGTGCGCACGCCGGCAACAATATCTTCACCCTGTGCAGCCATTAAAAATTCGCCAAAAAATTTGTTTTCTCCGTTGGTTGGGTTGCGCGAAAAACAAACACCTGTGCCGCTTTGTTCATTAAGATTGCCAAACACCATCATTTGTACATTCACAGCCGTGCCCCAAGTGTCAGGGATTTGATTTAACTTGCGATAAATCACAGCGCGGTCATTGTTCCAAGACCTAAACACCGCGCGCACGCATTCCAAAAGCATTTCGTTCACATCTTGCGGAAATGCTTTTTTTGTTTGCGTCTTAAAAATGCGCTTAAAATTTTTGATAAGCGTTTGAAGATGCTTTGCCGTGAAGTCTTGGTCAAGCTTTAGGCCTGTTTCCTTTTTTAATGCATCAATTTCATCTTCAAAAAGGCGGTCTTCAATCTGGCAAACCACATTGCCATACATTTGGATGAAGCGTCGATAGCAATCGTAGGCAAATCGTGGTGAGGTTTGCACGGCATATTCTTTCACAATTTCATCATTAAGCCCAAGGTTAAGCACCGAGTCCATCATTCCTGGCATAGACACGCGCGCCCCGCTGCGCACTGAAAGAATAAGTGGTTTTTTTGCACCGCCAAAAATTTTTCCTGATGCTTTTTCAAGCTTTTTTATTGATTTTTTTATTTGCAAAATAATTTTATCGCTTAAAACATTATTTTCCAAATAATCAATGCAGGCATCAGTTGAAACAGTGAAACCTTGTGGAACGGGAAGACCAAGCCGTGTCATTTCGGCAAGGTTGGCGCCTTTGCCCCCAAGGGTTTCGCGCATTGATGCATCGCCCTCTGAAAACATATAAACATATTTCATAAAAATCTCCTGTTATGGTGACAAAAAAACAAAGTTTGCATAAATAGTTTTTGTGAAATTTCACCTTATATCCATTTTAATTTATTTGTTGGTGCAAAATCAAACAAAAAAGGTGGCAATTCTTGGGCAATTTGCTTGCCAAAATTGTTTTAAAAAGTTATAATAAAAACATTTAAGGAGATTTATAATGCAAGAATTAAGCGATATTTTTGATAAACTGACTGCTGACCTTGTGAAAAGCGAAAACTATTTGAAAAATGAGTTTGCTGTTATTCGCGCAGGTCGTGCAAACCCAAGAATCTTGGATAAGGTTATGGTGAACTACTATGGCGCGCCAACCCCACTTCCACAAATGGCAAATATTGCAGTGGTTGAAGCGACAATGCTTCAAGTCAGTTTGTATGACCAAACTCAAATCCACCCTGTGCGCAAAGCCCTCAGCGATGCAAACCTTGGCGTGAACATTTCAGATGACGGCAGAATCATTCGTCTTGTTTTCCCGGCGCTTACAGAAGAACGCCGCCGCGAAATCGCAAAATCACTTAAAACGCTTTTGGAAAACAGTAAGATTGCTGCCCGCAGCGCCCGCCGCGATGCAATTGACGCAATCAAGCAAATGAAAAAAGATGCACTTTTGAACGAAGATGATGCAGAATATCAAGAAAAAGAAGTGCAGAAAAAAGTTGATGAATACACCGCAAAATATGATGCGTTGTATGCTGCTAAAGAAAAAGAAATTATGGAAGTGTAAACGCAAAGGGAAGGGGGTTGATTTTAAGATAAAAACGCACGATTTTTAACTTAATTTCATTTATATTGTATATGAAATCAAACAAAAATTTCCCATCCCATGTGGCGATCATTATGGACGGCAACGGCCGCTGGGCCACACGCCGAAAAATGTCACGACTTGCGGGCCACAGGCAAGGTGTTGAAGCAATTAAACGCATTATTGCTTGCGCAGGCGATTTTGACATAAAAATCCTTACATTTTTTGCTTTTTCAACCGAAAATTGGAAACGCGATAAGGCAGAAGTTGATGGCATTTTTGATATTGTGCGATCTTATCTTGATGGAAGCTTGGAAGAACTTGATAAAAACAATGTCAAAATCACAGTTATGGGTGATATAACTCGTCTTCCGCAAGATCTTTGCAGGCATATCAATTTGGCTCTTGCAAAAACGCAAAATAACACGGGGTTGATTGTCAACCTTGCAATCAATTATGGCGCGCGTGATGAAATTGTGCGCGCGGTGAATATGCTTATTGACGAAGGTGAACAAATTTCGGCAGACGACATTTCGGCAAAACTTTATTCAAAAGATTTGCCAGATCCTGACTTTATCATTCGCACAAGTGGTGAAAAGCGGCTTTCAAACTTTATGCTTTATCAAGCTGCATATTCAGAACTTTATTTCACAAAAGTTTTTTGGCCATCTTTTGGCAAGCGGCATCTTAAACGGGCCCTGAAAAATTATTCTCGCCGCGAACGCCGCTACGGCGGTAATCATAAATAGGAGAAAATTATGAAAGAACGCGTTATAACAGCGCTTGCAATCGTTTTGGTGGTTGCATCGGTGCTGTTGACGAAAATTATTGTTGGGACAAGCATTGTTTTTGATGTTCTTGTTATCCTGCTTGCTGTTGCAGCGGGCTTTGAAATGTCCAAAATTTTGAAAAATCAAGGAAAACACAACAACAA
The DNA here is from genome assembly GCA_017503445.1 of Clostridia bacterium. Lineage (GTDB taxonomy): Bacteria > Bacillota > Clostridia > Christensenellales > UBA1242 > UBA5489. Next base: position 2,029 of record JAFVTB010000095.1, on the reverse strand, counting down.
AATTTTGATAATGGCATTTCCTGTGCTTTTGTTTGCCATGCTTTATGCCTTGATGACATTGCATATGTCAATTTTGGTGATTGGTTTTTCTGTTATTGGGCTTGTTGTGCTTTTCTTGCTTGTTGGCTTTTTGTGGGCGCAAGTGGCATCTGCATCAACTGAAAACGAAATGCGCGAAGGCAAAATCCGCACTTCAAAAAGTGCTTTTGCAATCACAAAAGCGCTGAACACAATTGGCGGTTGCCTTTATCCAACATTTTTGATAATGCTTTTTATGCCAATCAACCATATTGCTGATTTTGGATATTTGTTTGGTGGTGAAACTTCGCAACTTGAAACCTTAAGCATCATTATGCTTGGGCTTTGCTTTGCAATTCCTTTCATTTGCGACACTTTTGCATATCTTATCGGCAAAGCAGTTGGCGGCAAAAAACTTTGCCCAAAAATCAGCCCAAAAAAGACAATTTCTGGCGCAATTGGCGGCGTTTTGTCAACCGTTTTGCTGGTTTGTGTGCTATATTTAATATTGTCAAGCATTCCTTCGCTTCAACTTGGGCTTGAGGCATTTGGCTTGAACTGGTGGCTTGTGGCAATTGTGGCATTTGTTGGTGGCATTATATGCACAATTGGCGATTTGTTTGAAAGCTTCTTAAAGCGCAAAGCAAATATGAAAGATTCTGGCGATATTTTGCCAGGTCATGGTGGCATATTGGATCGGCTTGACGGCATGATTTTTGTTGTGCCTTGTGTGCTGGTGTTCACAATTCTTTTGATTTTGCTTTAAGATGCTTCAATATATGGCGCGCCAAATGCGCGCCATAAAATTTTTATGGGGAAAATATGATTGTTCTTTATATTTTAATTGCCATCTTGGTGCTTATGCTGATGATCGTTATTCACGAACTTGGGCATTACATCGTTGGCAAAAAACTTGGCTTTAAAATCAATGAATTTTCCATTGGTTTTGGTAAGGTGCTTTGGCAAAAAGTGAATAAAACGGGCGAAAAAATTTCGCTGCGATTATTGCCGCTTGGCGGCTTTTGTGCGTTCTATGGTGAAGAGGATGATGTTGATGCCGAAGGCAAACCCGTTGACCCAAAGGACCCTTCGCTTTTCAACAATCAAAAGCCGTGGAAGCGCATTTTGGTGTATCTTGCAGGCGTAACATTCAACTTTATTTCGGCGTTCATCTTTGCATTCATTTTGCTTGTCACTCTTGGCTATGGCAATGCGTATAAGGTGGACAGCGTCAATCCAAACTTTGTTGCAACAAATATCACAACAAATCAAATTGTGGAATTTGAAAAAGGCGACCTTATTTTGGAAATTGACGGCAAGCGCATTGATTATGTTTGGGAACAAACAGTTGAAAATATGGTGGTTGCAGAAGACGGCAAATCTTATGATTTCACCGTCAAGAAAACCACGGGCGAAGTGGTGCATTACAACGTTGTTGTTCAAACCGCGCAACAGCAGGATTACAATGCCGAATCAAACACTTATGTTGATGTGTTTGATGAAGAAACGGGCGATCCTGTGATGTTTACCGGGCTTGGCATCAATATGGCACTCACAAGCGTGCCTGTCAGTTTCCTTGATGCCCTTTGGCAATGCTTCACATTGGCATTTGGTTTTGCGTGGATGGTGCTGAAAACCTTCTGGCTTTTAATTACGTTCCAACTGCCAATTTCGCAACTTGGTGGCACGCTTACGGTGATTTCAACGGTGGCAACATCGCTTGATGCATCGCTGGGCGTTGTGCTGGTGTATTTGCCGCTGATTGCCGTCAATCTTGCGGTGTTCAATCTGCTGCCACTGCCGGCGCTTGATGGCGGTCATGTGGTGTTCACGGGGATTGAGGCCGCGCGTGGCAAGCCGATAAACCGAAATGTGGAGTCCACGATTCACTTTGTTGGGTTGATTGTGCTGTTCGCTTTCATAATATTCCTTGACCTTTATCACTTTTTGGGTTAAAATAGGTTGATGGAAAACTTGAAAAATATCCTTGCCCAAAAATTTGGCGATAAGT
>JAFVTB010000094.1 GCA_017503445.1 Clostridia bacterium | reverse complement strand
GTTTCGTGAACTTTCGCACTTCTTGTCGGTTTATAAACAACTTGAAAACAAAAAGGTTGAAATCGGCAGTATTGAAGGCCACGAGGCCGCAGCCGCAAAAGTTTTGGAATGTATGAAAAAATTTAAAGAAACATTTGGCAAGAAAAAAGCCAAGTCAGGAGGAAAAAAATGACAACAATCAATCTTATGAGATATCCAGAAGAAGATATGGAAATCATCACCGCTGGTGGCACAATCACAAAAAACAAAACCAAAGAAGTGGACTTTGAAACAGAATTGGAAAACGAACAAACAATGTAATAAAAAATCACCGCATGCGGTGATTTTTTTATTCCAATCCTTTGGCAATTTTCAAAAGTTTGCCAAGTCTGTGATTAAGCGCACTGCGCGATAGTTTTTCCGCAGTCATATTTTGAAGCTCGCTTAAACTTTCTTCCGGGTTTGCAAGGCGCAAAAGTGCAATCTCTTGCAAATCCATCGGCAGGCTTTCAAGCCCAATGGTGTCGCTTATCAGTTGTATGGCCTCCACTTGTTTCAAACTTGCGTTGACGGTTTTGGTGATGTTTGCGCTTAAGCAATTTGTTTGGCGGTTGATTTTGTTGCGAAGTTCCCGCAGCGCAAGTTCATCTTGCAGTTTTAAAACGCTGTCGTATGCATCAACCAGCGCCAAAAGGTCGCAAATTTGATTGCTTTCCTTTATGTAAAGCACAAAATGCTTTTTGCGCTTCACAAGGCGCGTAACAATGTTAAATTCTGCAAGCAGCAGCGAAAATTCCAAAAGGAAATCGTGGCTGTGGGAAACAAATTCAACATTATATCCCGTTGATGTTGTTTGCGTGGATTTTGAAAGGCGGATTGAACTTGTGGCGCAGCCAATAAACACCCCCTTCACAAAACTTTTTTTGCTTTCGGTGTCGGCAATCAAATTATCATCAATCTTGTGCCACAAAAATTCGCCTTGCGAAGACATTATGCCAAAATCTTGAAGCATTTGCATTGCAAAATCTTTGGGAAGTGAAATGCGAAAATATTTTGTTTTGTTGATGCGCATATCATCGCTGATTTCCAGCCCAACACCCTTGCCATAAAGGCGCGTGATGATATCATTTGTGAAATCATAAAGCGCGGGGATATCCGTCAAGAAGCTGACGGATTTTTGCGCAAGGTCAAATTCCCCCGATGTGTGCAAAAGCGCGCCCATAAAGGCAAGTTCGCTTTCCGTGTTTGGCAGGGGATTTGCAATGATTTGCAATTTGGTGTCTTTGGCAAAACTCATAATTTCTTCCTTTTAAACGTTGGCAGTTTATTCAAATTTGCAACTTGGCTTTCGGGGATGTTATATTCTTTCACAACCTTCAGCATATTTTCAACGCATCCAATTTTTTCGGGGTGGTGCGCATCGCTGGAAATCAAAAACATCACGCCAAGATTAATCATTTGGGAAATCTCTTCGCGGGAAAAAAGCATTTTGCTGGCGTTCAATTCAATCATTGTGTTTGTTTCCACGGCTTTTTTTGCCACTGCAAGCACATCAATTGCCATTCCATGCTTTGGGTGTGTGATTGCATCAATGGGATATTTTTCCATTGCGCGGATAATTGCCTGTGTGTTTTTTTCGCGCATTTTTTTGCTTTTTATGCCCAAGATGTTGGGAAGCAAAAACCCAAACTTGTCCGCAAAGCGCGCTTTCACAAACCTGTGCTGGCCCACAAGGATAAAATCAAATTTTTCAATGTCGGCGGGCGCGATGTCAATGTCGCCATTTGGCGAAATAAAGTTTGCCTCTACACCCAAAAGCACGCGCACGCCCGTTTGTGCGGTGGCGTTTTCAATTTCTGCTCGAAGCTTTGGCAGGTCCCGCTTGTCCATTCCATAAAGGATATGCCCAAACCCGTGGTCGGCAATCCCAAGTTCTTTCAGCCCCATTTCTTGCGCGGCGTGGGCGTTTTCCAAAACCGTGCCTTTGCCGTGGCTGAAGGTTGTGTGTGTGTGATAATCCCCAAAAATTTGCATTTTCACTCCATAATAATCACTTCGTTTTCCAACCTTATCCCACAATTTTCTTCCACGGTTTTTCGCGCAAGGTCAATAAGGGCAATCACATCGCCTGCGGTTGCATTTCCGGTGTTGATGATAAACCCGCTGTGGTGGGTGGAAATTTCTGCTCCACCTATTTTAACACCTTTCAGCCCCAATTTGTCAATTATTTTTGAAGGAATAACATTTTCTGTGCGCTTAAATATGCTGCCTGCGCTTCCATAAAAAACGGGCTGGGCGGATAACTTTTTTTGGCGAAATTTGTCAAACTCATTTGCCACAAATTTTGGGGATTTTTTTTCAAGCGCCAGCCACACACGAAAAACCACCTTGCCCAACAGCGATGTTTTGCGGTATGCGTATTCAATATCATTTTTTTGCAAGATTTTGCGCGCACCGTTTTCAAAAATTTCAACCTTTTCCACGCTTTCAAAAAAATCGTGGCCAAACGCGCCCGCATTCATCACCGCCGCGCCGCCAACGCTTGCGGGAATCGCGGCAGACCACTCCAATCCCGAAAGCCCATGCGATATGCAAAACTTTTCCAAATCGCAAAACTTTGCGCCTGCATCACAAACCACCAAATCATTTTCAAAAGTGATGTTTTTTAAGTTTTTTGTTGAAATCACAAGTCCATCAAACCCACTGTCGGGGCAAAGGGTTTTGCTGCCTGCGCCCAAAACAAAAAGTTTGCCTTTATGCAGTTTCAAAAGGTTTTCAAATTCGGCAAAATTTTCTGGTGCAGAAAACCACGCGGCGCGCCCTCCGCAACGAAAAGTTGTTTCATTTGACAAAGATATATTTTTTTCAATTTTCACAGCATTGATATATGAAAAAAAGTGATGATTTGTTATATCATCACAATTGTTATGCCAATATTGCCATTGTTCAAATCTTCATCAAGCGCGGCATCAGGCACTTTGGTGATAAGTGCAAATGCTTTGGGGTTTGCAAAACTCCATTCCGCGCCGCTGATGTAATCCTTGATTTCGCCACGCCGCTTCATTTGTGGAAGAATGCGCTTAAGTTCCAGCAAAATTTTTCCGCCAACGCCGTGGCTGCCATATCCATGCACAATCTTCAGCGCTTTTGCTTTTTGCGCTTTGGCGTCATCAAGGGCAATCAAAAAATCCGCAAGTGCCACATCCACGGCTTGCAAATTTTCTTTGATGTTAACTGTCAAAAACTCAGCCACGATTCATCTCGTCAAGCATAATCATTTTTTTCTGCACACTTGCCACCACATTTGTGATAATTCCTTGGCGGCTGGTGAATTCGTTGTCTGGGGCATAGGCAATAAGGTTTTGGCAATATCTTATCAAAAGTTTCAGGCGCGGGTTTTCATTTGTTTGGCGGTTTGCCGCAACATAAATTGCATTGCGTGAATTTGACATTGCCCGCAGATATTCATCATGCGTAAGTTCCTCACGGTTTTTACGCTGAAGCAAAAATGCGCTTTCTTTTGCAATTGGGTCTGTTTTGCCAATTTGATAAAGTTGTTGCCCCGCAAGGCGATAATATTCGCGCGCTTTTTGATATTCTTCCAAACTTTCAACCGTGATTGATTTATAAGTATAGCGATAATAATCTACATACCAATTATAAAACGCCGAAAGCGCCAAATATTCACGCGGTTCTTTCACGCTTTTGTGTTCAATTTTATGAAAATTGCTGACAATTCTGCTGTTAAGTGTTGCAGTTGGTGGAAGCCCCTCGCAATACATTTGCATGGCTTCAACTTGTCCGCGTTCAGCCAATGGAATAATCAATTTGTCATAGTTTTTTTCTTGAACTTTATCCAAAGGTTTTAAAGGTTTATTTTTTAAATCCCGTTGTTGAATCAGGATTTTTATTTGCGTTGAGATATATTCATAGTCTTCCTTGTTAAGCTCGGTTTTTAATATAATCATAGAAAGCACTCCCAGGTTCTTTGATTTTTCCCTTAAATAAAAAATTTAAGCTTTGCCACAAAATTAAGACTTAATTAAAAAATATCCCAAATCACCAGTATTTGTCAATCATTTTTCCGTTTTTTCTTGGATTTTGTCGATTTTTTTGCATAATTTTTTTTATTTTTTGAAAAATCGGCATTTTCAGTGGTTTTTTTTGGGTTTTTTGATTTACATTTTTTGAATTTATGATATAATATTTCCAAACAAAAGGGGGATTTATGAAAATCAAATTCTTTGAAAAAAAACAAATCACAGAACCCAAAATTCACGAAGACGTGGATAATATCAATCTTTCAGAGGGCGCGCATATTTTGATAAATTGCAAAAATGCCGTGCTTTCTGGCACAGCATGTGTGATGGAAAGCACGGACAGCGATTATATCGAAGTTGGCGGCAAAAGCAAAATCCAAATTTTTCACAGTGGCCATATCAACCTTTTGAAGGACCATGCAAAAATTGGCATGGTGAAAAAAGCCACTGTTGAAAAGATGACTGATTTCGCCCAAATCACAACAATCAATTATTGTGATTTTGAATATGTAACCGGTCATGCCAAAATTGGCACATTCAACAACGGCAGCATTAAATTTTTGGATAAAAAATCCGAAATTTCAACCTTTAATTCTGGTAAGGTGATGTTTATGCGCAACAACGCAAAAATTGGCACAATCATTGATGGCACGATTGATGGCATGCTTGATAAAACAGAAATTCACACAATCATGCACGGGCATATTGGATATATGTTGAATAAGGCCAAAATTGGAACACTGAATCATGGCGATATAAAAGAAATTTGTGACAGCGCGCAAATTGACACCATGAACGAAGGTTCAATTTTGCATATGTCTGGCAACAGTATGGTCTTCCAACAAATTGGCGGCAAAATCACAGAAAAATCTGGCCAAGCAATTTTGATTTATGCACAAAAACCACAAAAGAAATTAAACGAGCAAATTGAATTTGATATAAGCGATATCCTTATCAAGAAAAACCCAAACAAATCCAGCAAAAAAATCTTTGACAATATTGAAGAATAAAATCACCCCGCGAAAACGCGGGGTGATTTGCTTGTTATTCAATCACGGGCTTTTCAAATTTAAGCTGCAGTTTTTTCTTTTTGAAAATATTCAGTGCGCTGCGCTGGAAAAGTTTCAAAATTTCTGGCATATTGTTGATGGCTTCACGATATCCTTCTTCAATCATATCCAGCCAACCTTCCGTTTTGGTGGACTTAAACCTTTTTGTTTCAGGCCTTAAAACAATATCACTGTATTCATAACCCTTAAACACATTGCTTTCCATCAAAATGCGCACGCTGCACATCACCACATCAACAAGTTTTGTGCTTTCAGTGCCATAAAGGCGTGATTTGTTCACATCAATTGCAACCACATAATCACAGCCAAAAATTTTTGGGATATCCGCAGGCATTGTGTTGCGAAGCCCCCCATCGCAAAGCAGGCGATTGTTGTGTTCAACCGGTTGAAAGATTGCCGGCACGCAACAACTTGCCGCCACGGCCTTTGCCAAATTTCCTTTCGTCAGGCAAACTTCATCGGTGCTTTTCAAATCCACGGCGGTGGCGGTGAACGGGATTTGAAGGTCCTCAATATTGATATCCCCAAGATTATCAGTGATGATTTTTTCAATACCCTCAGTTTTTGATGGCACAAACACAAGTTTTGATGTGCGGATGTCCTTTTCATCAATTTTACGGGCGATGTTAAGCATGTCTTCAAACTTCATGCCGCTGGCATAAAATGCGCCAACCAAACTGCCCGCACTTGTGCCAGACACAAAATCAAATTTCAAACCATATTCTTCAAACGCCTTGATTGCCCCAAGGTGTGCAAAGCCGCGTGTGCCGCCGCCACTTAAAACCAATCCAATTTTGGGTTTTTTGCTGCTGATTATCATAATTCTTCCCTCTTTAATCCTTTAATTATAACACAACTGAGGGAATAAATGTCAAATTCAAATCTGCATTTTTGAGTGCAATTTGACATAAAAAAAATTTTTTGATATTATATGGATATAAGGAGATATTTATGATAAAAGATGATATTAAAAAAGCCAATCTTTTGGCAATGAAAAATAAGGACCAAACCGCCCGTGCGCTCTACAGCGTGGTGCTGAACAAAATTATGCTTGCAGAAGTGAAGCTTCGTGGCACAGATAAAACACTTTCAGAAGGGGATATTCTTGCAATCCTTCAAAAAACCAATAAGGAACTTGATGAAGAAAAAGCCGGCTTTGAAAAAGTTGGCAATGCCGCAAAGGTTGCCGAAATCACAACCCAGCAAACCCTTTTGTCACAGTTTTTGCCCAAAATGCTTTCACGCGAAGAAATTGAAAATATCATTATGGGGCTTGAAGATAAATCTGTTGGCGCGGTGATGAAATATTTCAAGCAAAATCACAATGGCACATGCGATATGCAAGTTGTGAAAGCTGTGCTTGATGGGTTGAAATAATGAAGGTTTTTGCCATAAGCGATTTGCATCTTTCGTTTGGTGCAAACAAGCCAATGGATGTCTTTGGTGGCAATTGGACGAATTATTTGGAAAAGATTGTTGAAGATTGGCGCCAAAAAGTTTGCGATGATGATGTTGTGTTGATTGCGGGCGATATTTCTTGGGCAATGAAGCTTGATGAAACCAAAGAAGATTTCAACTTTTTGAAATCTTTGCCCGGCAAAAAAATCATCACACGCGGCAATCATGATTATTGGTGGGCAAGTATTTCTGGCGTGCGTGAAGTGCTGCCGGAAAATGTTTTTGCACTGCAAAACGATGCAATCAAAATTGGGGATTTCATCTTTTGTGGCACGCGCGGGTGGACAGTGCCAGAAACCACCTTTGAAACCCCACAAGATGAAAAAATCTTTAAGCGCGAAATCATAAGATTGGATATGAGTCTTGCAGCCGCAAAACGCCTTCAAACAGGTGATGAAAAAATTGTGGCGATGATTCATTTTCCGCCCGTAAACAGTGTGCGCGACGACAGCGAATTTTCCGCCCTTTTTGAAAAATATGGCGCGCAAAAAGTGGTGTATGGCCACCTGCACGGCAAAAAGGCGCGCGCAACGCTTCGATTCACAAAAAATGATGTTGAATATCTTCTCACGGCGTGCGATCAAACCGAAAACAAACTTGTGGAAGTGTTTTAAAAAATTCAATCGTGTGATTGAATTTTTTTTCTTTATTTGTGCCAGCCAATACTTTTCAAAAGTTCACTGATGACGAACATAATCGCGCTGCATGTGGCAATGAAAATCCAACAATCAAACGAAAGTGCGCAAAGCCCCAAAAGTGATGAAATTGGCGTGATTGCCACAACAAACACAAACGCAAGGCACAAAACCACAGCCCAAACCGCAAGGCGATTCTCTGTGATTGGGTTTTTCCAAACGCTGCCGCTTGTGCGCATGGAAATGAAGTAGAAAAATTGAATGATATTCAGGGCATAAAATGCCATTGTTTGTGCCACCAAAGCATCGCCCTTTGCCCAAATGCCAAACAAAAAGCATGAAAGCATAATGATGCCTTGAATGATGCCGATTGTCAAAATATTGATGCCAACCCCGCCCGAAAGCAAGCTTTTTTTTGCATCCCGCGGCGGGTTTTGCATAAGGTTTTTTTCCGCGGGTTCAAGCCCCAGCGCAATGGCGGGCAGGGTGTCGGAAATCAAATTCACAAACAAAATTTGCACGGGTGTTAAAAACACAAACTGCGGCCAAAAGATTGTTGCCAAAAAAATTGCGGTGATTTCTGCAAGGTTTGCCGAATATAAAAACTGAATTGTTTTGCGGATATTCACAAAGGTTTTTCGGCCTTCTTGCACAGCCAAAATGATTGTGGCAAAGTTGTCATCGGTGATAATCACATCACTGGCTTCTTTGGCAACATCGGTGCCGCTTTCGCCCATGCCAATGCCAATATCCGCCTTTTTGATGCTGGGGGCATCGTTCACGCCATCACCCGTCATGGCAACCACCAGCCCCAAACTTTTATATGTTTCGACAATGCGCACTTTGTTTTCGGGCGAAACGCGTGCAAATATGCGTTTTTGGTGGATGATTTTTTTGAACTTTTCATCTGAAAGTTTGTCAATCTCTGCACCTGTGATAACGGCATTCACATCATCGCAAAGCCCAATCTTGCGCGCGATTGCAAGGGCGGTGTTTTTGTGGTCGCCGGTTATCATCACGGGCAAAATGCCTGCTTTTTGGCATTTTTCAACTGCGCGCTTAACTTCTTTGCGCGGCGGGTCAAACATGCCCACCAAACCAACAAAAATCAAATCTTTTTCGGCGTTTTCATGACGTTGCCCTGAAAGTGGTTTATATCCCAGTGCCAAAACCCGAAGCGCGTGCGTTGCCATTTCCTTGTTTGCGCGCAAAATTTTTGTTTTATGGCTTGGCAAAAGTGGCAAAATTTGCCCATCAATTTCAATATGTGTGCAAAGCGCCAAAAGCTCATCAACTGCGCCTTTTGTGAACGCCTGCACAGAAAACCCAGATTTTCGTATTGATGTCATCAGTTTGCGGTTTGAGTCAAATGGAATTTCATCAATAAGGGGGAACGCGCGATCGGCATCGCGCTTTTTTTGCCAAGTTTCTGCAAAATGCACAAGGGCAAGTTCCGTTGGGTCGCCCACCCAGCCGTTTGCAGATGGCTCCACACTTTCGCATAAAAGCATGATTTCCAGCATTTTTTTTGTGTTGGGTGTTTGCTGAAAATTTTGCGCGTCAACCATTTTGCCCGCATAAAACAAACTTTGCACCTGCATTTTGTTTTGCGTCAGGGTTCCGGTTTTATCACTGCAAATCACTTGGCAACAGCCCAGCGTTTCAATGGCATGCAAATTTTTCACAATCGCTTTTTGCTTTGCAAGGCGTGCAACCCCCAAACTCATAATAATGGTTATCACCGCCGGCAAGCTTTCGGGGATTGCCGCAACTGCCAGTGCCACGGCGGTTAAAAATGCGTTCAGTGGGCTAAGTTGTGCAACAAACAGTTCAATAAAAAATGTTATCACACAAATGCCCAAAACCAAAATGGTCGTGGCTTTGGCAATGCCCGAAATCCCTTTTTGAAGCGGCGTTTGTGTGTCGCTTGCGCAGGAAAGCATTGTTGCAATTTTGCCAATTTCGGTTTGCGCGCCTGTTGCCACAACAACGCCAAGCCCGCGTCCGTTTGCCACCACAGAGCTTGAAAATGCCATATTTTTCCGTTCTGCCAGTGGTGTGCCATGCGGCAAAACGCACATAAAATCTTTTTCTGTCGGCACGCTTTCGCCCGTAAGTGCGCTTTCATCACACCTAAGCATCGCGCCTTCCAAAATTCGAAGGTCAGCCGGCACAATGTCGCCCGCTTCCAGCACCACAACATCACCCACCACCAAATTTGCACTGGGGATTTTTTGCACCTTTCCGCCGCGCATAACTTTGGCAATTGGCTGGGTGAGTTTTTTCAGTTCGTCCATGCTTTTCATCGCCTTGCATTGTTGCCAAAACCCAATGCCAGCGTTCAAAAAAACAATGCCCAAAATGATAAGGCAATCCACAAGTTCGCTGGGCGTGTGATTAATGATTGAAATAATGCCGCTTATCGCCGCCGCAATAAGAAGAATAATGGTCATCACATCGGCAAATTGCTTTAAAAACATCACAATTTTGCTTTGCCGCTTTGGCTCGGGCAGGGTGTTTGTGCCGGCCTTTTCAAGGCGCAAAATGCTTTCTGCTTCCGAAAGTCCGTTTTTGCTTGTGCCAAGGGTGGAAAGGCAATCTTTTGCGCTGATTGCATAAAAATCTTTGGTCATAAAACAACTATATTCATTTGCATCAAAGGTTATGAAAAATTGCCGTGTCATTCTTTTTGCCCGCTTGATTTTTTTGGGGGAAGATGCTATACTTTCGCTATGAAAGTTTGCAATTTATCTTCCGGCAGTGATGGCAATGCCACATATATCGAAGGCACGCACGCAAAAATCTTGGTTGATGCGGGGCTTTCTTGCAAAGAGCTTGAACGCCGCCTTGCGCTTTTGAATGTTGCCCCGGAAGAAATTGACGCCATTTTAATCACCCACGAACACACAGATCACATCAAAGGGCTTGATGTTTTTGTGGGGCGATATCGGCCGCTTTTGTTTGTGCATAAAGATGGTTTGAACGCGCTTAGGAAAAAACTTAAAAAACCACTTGTGATCAGCACTTTTGATGATGCGCCTTTTTTGATTGAGGACCTGAAAATTTTGCCAATCGCGGTTCCACATGATGTGGATCGTTGCACGGGCTATGTCATCAGCGAAAATGAAAAAAAGATAAGTATTTTCACAGATTTGGGGTACACTACTGATAAGATGTTGCAAAACTTACATAACAGCAATCTTGTGTTTTTGGAAGCCAACCACGACCCCGAAAAATTAAAAGCCAACCCAAAATATCCGCATCACCTTAAAAAACGCATTTTGGGCGATAACGGCCACCTTTCAAACCTTGCCTGCGCAAATGCAATCATAAACCTTGCGCAAAACGGGTGCAAACAATTTGTTCTTTCGCATCTAAGCACAGAAAACAATTCGCCCGATTTTGCTTATGATTTCATCACCAGCATTTTGTGTGATAACGGCATTGTGGAAGGCAAGCACATCAGGATTGACATCGCCAGCACAGTTCCAAAAACCGTGTTTTGGATTTAAAGCCATAAGTTTTGCTTCATAGGGAGGGATTTTTATGAAAAAACATGGGCTTTTTTTGATTTCATTTTGTTTGTTGTGCAGTGGCTGCACACTTTCAACCAACCAAAATTTGGACACCAGCGTGGATATGACGCCGCGGCTTATCGCCACATCCGAAATTATGGACAGCGCCCAAATCGCCGACACGGTTAAAAGTGCAATTGTGGGCATTTCGGCGGGGCTTGCAAATGGCTCAAGCATCGGCAGTGGTGTTGCAATTGCCGATGGCGGATATATCTTGACAAACTTTCATGTGATAAGCGGCGCCAAAAGCATAACGCTTTATTTTGCGGATAAGTCAACCGCCAGCGCAAACTATGTTTGGGGCGACAGCAGCATTGATATCGCAATTTTGCGCAGCGCAAAAAATTTGCCATATCTTGACACCGCGCCCCTTGAAAATGTTGAAGTTGGCGATGATGTTTTGGCGGTTGGCACACCGCTTTCACTGCAATTTCAGCACACCTTCACAAAGGGCATCGTCAGCGCCCTTAACCGCACCATTGAAATCCCAAGTTTGGGCGGATACACAACCTATATGCAAAACCTTATCCAACATGACGCCAGCATCAACAGCGGCAACAGTGGCGGCCCCCTTATCAACACCCAAGGCAAAGTGATTGGCATCAACAGTTTGAAGGCCAGCGATGCCGAAGGCATTGGCTTTGCAATCCCTATTGAAACCGCAACTGCTGTGGCAAATAAAATCATTAAAACGGGTGAGTTTAAGCAAGTTTATCTTGGCGTGTTTGGCCAAGATGCCCTTCTTGCCAAGTTTAACCAAGAAACCACCGAAGAAAGCGGCGTTTATGTGGTGGATATTGACCCAAATTCGCCCCTTTCAAACACCTCTTTAAAAAAAGGTGATATCATTACCAAAATAAATGGCGCGCCAATCAAAAACACGCTGGATATGCGCAAAGCAATCTATGCTCTTTCACCCGATGAAAAGGTTGAAATTGAATTCAAAAGCCCAAATGCGGAAAGCGCAAGCAATGTGGTTGTGTAATTTTGCAAAATCCTTGTCAAAAAAAACAAAATGATATATAATTAAAGCACTTAAAGGAAAAAACGATGGAAAATATTCTTTATCAAATCAAAACGCAAAAACTTTTAAAGCCCGGCATGGTTGTTGGGGTTGCCACAAGTGGGGGAAGCGACAGTATGGCACTTCTTCATTATCTTCACAGCCACCAAAGCGAACTTGATATTGAAGTTTGCGCCATTCATGTGGATCATGCCCTGCGCGAAAAAAGCGCCGATGATGCACAATTTGTGATGGATTGGTGCAAGGCACATGGCATTCGCGCTTATAAGTTCCGCATTGATGTTGCCCGCCTTGCCGAGCAGAAAAAAATGACAATTGAAGAAGCCGCGCGTGAAGCGCGCTTTGGCGTGTTTGAAGCCCTGTTCAAAAAAGATGTTGTGGATAAAATTGCCATTGCACACAATATGCGTGATCAGGCCGAAACAATCCTTCTCAACCTTTTCCGCGGCGCGGGGCTTAATGGTGCAAGCGGTATGGATGTTCAGCGCGATGGGCTTTATATCCGCCCAATGCTGGACACCCCAAAAAAAGCCATTTTGGATTACATCTTTGCCAATGATATCCCATACATCACCGATGAAACCAACCAAGACAACAGTTTTTCCCGCAATTATATCCGCAACCTGATTTTGCCGCTGATTGAAGAAAAATGGCAGGGTGCCACAGAAAAACTTGTGGCATTTGGCAAGTCTTGCGCCCAAGATGATGAATATATCCAAAGCCAAGTTTTTGATGATGCGGTCATTTATAACGATAAGGCCGCTTCTGTTCCGTGTTCATACTTTTTGTATCCAGACCCAATCGTGTCAAGAATGCTTTTCAAGGTGTTTGCAAAAATTGGTGTGGGCAAAAATATTGAACGCGTGCATATTGAAATGCTGAAATCCCTTGCCGTGCGTGGTGGGAATGGCAAAAAACTGAAACTTCCAATGAAAATAACCGCGTTTAAGGAATATGATTTTATCACAATCACAAACAAACAGCGCGAAAAGGTTGAACTGAATCAGCCGTTTAAGGTTGGCACATTTGATGTTCCAAACTTTGGAAGTGTCACC
>JAFVTB010000093.1 GCA_017503445.1 Clostridia bacterium | reverse complement strand
GTGTTTTTTGAGCCCACAATCAACAACTTTGTTTGTGCCGATTGCACAGAAAAAGGCTTAATCAAATTTTCAAAATTACAATTTGATTTCTTAAAACATCTTACTGAAACAGACTATGCAAGCCTAAATACAATAAAATATACTGAAATTGATGAATTTTTAGAACAAATGTTGAAAATATTTAATTTAAAAGTAAGCCAAAAGTTTAAATTCTACGCTGAGTAGAATTTTTTTAATAACTCCACTGACAGTGGAGTGTATTGCCTTGACAAAATGACAAAATAATTATAAAATAAAAAGGTAATTATAAACATATGTGGGATAACCACAAAACATATACAATAACTTAATCACCACTTGGCACACAAGGCAATTTTTTTGTGCAACCACAAGTTTTTTAATTACTAAAAGTAGGTGAATTTAAATGATAAGCACTTTATTATTCCTAAGTGCTTCCGAAATTTCAATTATTGTTGGCGTTTTGTCAATCATCGCCGGCGCTGGAATTGGCGCACTTGCGTTTAAGTTAATTGATAAAAAACGCATTAATGGCAATAAAATCAAAGCTTCACAAATCCTTGAACAGGCGGATGTTGAAGCAAAAAACGCCAAAAAAGAAGCTATTTTGGAAGCCAAAGAGGAAATTCAAGCCCTTAAGGAAACTGCAGATAAAGAAATCAGCGCGCGCAGGATTGAACTTCAAAAACTTGAGGATCGCCTTGTGCAGCGCGAAGAACACATTGATCACAAGGAAAGCAACCTTGACAAAAAAAGTGAACTCTTGGACCAGCAAAAGCAAAGCTTGCAGGATTTAAAAGCAAACCTGCAAAAAGAAATTGATGCCCAAAAAGATCTTCGCGAAAAAGCTGTGAAAGAACTTGAGCGCGTGGCAGGGCTTAGCAGTGAAGAAGCCAAGAAAATTTTGATCGACGAACTGACTGAATCTGCCCGCAAGGATGCTTACAAAACAATAAAAAAAATTGAAGAAGAAACCCGCGATAAGGCCGATAAAATTGCCCAAGAAATTGTGTCTATGGCAATTCAAAAATGCGCAACTGATGTCACCAGCGAAACCACCGTGTCAACCGTTGCAATCCCAAATGACGAAATGAAGGGGCGCATCATTGGGCGCGAAGGGCGCAACATTCGATCAATTGAAAACGCGATGGGCGTAGATCTTATCGTTGACGACACGCCAGAGGCAATCACAATTTCGTGTTTTGACCCCGTTCGCCGCGAAATCGCACGCCTTTCACTTGAAAAACTGATTTTGGATGGCCGTATCCACCCAACACGCATTGAAGAAATCGTGAATAAAGTTACTAAAAATGTTGAGCAAACCATCAAGCAGGCAGGCGAAGATGCCACCGAAGAAGCCGAAGTTTTCAACTTGCACCCAGAACTTGTGAAAACCCTTGGCAAATTGAAATATCGCACAAGTTATGGGCAAAATTGCTTGAAACACTCATTGGAAACCGCATTCATTGCAGGGCTTTTGGCAAGCGAAATCGGTGCAGATGTCAAGGTGGCAAAGCGCGGCGGCTTGCTTCACGATATTGGCAAAGCGCTTGACCACGAAATTGAAGGAACACACGTTTCAATCGGTGTTGACCTTGCAAAAAAATATAAAGAAAGCCCGCAAGTGGTGCATTGTATTGAGGCGCATCACTTTGGCGTTGAATTTAACAGCATTGAAGCGGTGCTTGTGCAAGTGGCAGATGGCATTTCAAGCTCCCGCCCTGGCGCACGCCGCGAAACTTTGCAAAGTTATGTTAAGCGCCTTGAAAAATTGGAAGAAATTTCAAATTCTTATAAGGGTGTGGACAAGTCCTTTGCAATTCAGGCGGGCAGAGAAATCAGAATTTTGGTTAAACCAACCGAAATCACTGATGAACAGGCGCATTTTCTTGCCGAAGACATCGCAAAACGCATTGAAAATGAAATGGAATATCCGGGCCAAATCAAGGTCAACGTTATCCGCGAAACCCGCTTTTCCGCCACAGCTAAATAAAGAAAACACCATATTTGGTGTTTTTTATTTTTATAACTAGTAATTTATAACAAGTTGTGTTATAATAGAATTATACAAAGGAGAAAAATATGTCAAAATTAAATGTAGATCAAAAAACTGTTAAGGAACTTTTTGAAAACAAAAAATCAGATTTTTTAATACCGGATTATCAAAGACCTTATGCATGGTCCGAAACAGAATGTTTAACTTTATGGGATGACATCTTTGCATTTGCTTTTCCGGACAATGACTTTTCAAAATTTGATAGTAATAACGATGAATATTATTTAGGTCCAATCGTAACATTTAAAAACGAAGATGGCAAAATGGAAATTATAGATGGACAACAACGATTAACAACCTTAATGTTATTATTAAGAGCTTTCTATTCAAAATTTGGAAATATGCAAGATGACAATTCCAAAGCAACACGAGAAAACATTGAGAAATGCATTTGGAAAACAGATGAATTTGATAGACTGCTGGGCACTGATC
>JAFVTB010000092.1 GCA_017503445.1 Clostridia bacterium | reverse complement strand
GTGCATCTTGATTTCCCAAGCGTGGGTGCAACAGAAAACATCATGATGGCCGCCGCGTGTATAAAAGGCACAACAAAAATACATAACGCCGCCAAAGAGCCCGAGGTTGTTGACCTGCAAAATTTCCTTAACGCCGCCGGCGCAAAAATTGTTGGTGCGGGCAGTGATGTGATAACAATCAAAGGCGTGCAAAGTTTGGGTGATGTGGAATATCGCCCAATTCCAGACCGCATTATCTCAGGCACCTATCTTTTGGCGAGTGTGATTTGTGGGGGCGAAATTATCCTTAAAAACACAAATCCCGCGCACCTTGGGGCGCTGATTGCCAAACTTGATCGGGCAACTTGCAAAACCTATGTTCATCAAAATGCCTTGATTGTGAAATCAAACGGCCGTCACAGCGCAATTTCCCGCGTTGAAACGCTTCCATATCCGGGCTTTCCCACAGATTTGCAGCCGCAAATGGTGGCAATGCTTGCCACTGCAAAGGGCAGTTCCCTTGTGATTGAAAACCTGTTTGAAACGAGGTTTAAGTATATCCAAGAACTTTGCAAAATGGGCGCGGATATAAGCGTTAATGGAAGAAGTGCCCTTATTCGCGGCGTGCCAAAACTTTATGGTGCAGAGGTTTATTCAAACGATCTTCGCGGCGGTGCGGGGCTTGTGCTTGCAGGGCTTATGGCAGAAGGATACACAAAGGTTGATAATATCCAGCAAATTTTGCGCGGTTATGACAATTTTGCAGAAGACCTTTCCGCCCTGGGCGCAGACATCACGGTGGTGTAATGCCCGCCGTTTTTTGCTTGATAAAATCCCAAAACTTGTGCTAAAATATCCACAAGGGGGGATAATGTCAACATTCAAACAACAACAACTTGAAATCATCAAAAATTTGGGTGATGTGCTTTCGTTTTCCTATGATATTCAGCGCGTGAACCGCCTTGCAAAAACAAAGCCCAAAATTTTGGTTCAAAATGCCGAAAAGTTTTATGCGTGGCAAATTGAAGAAATTGCCCAAACATTTCTTGCGGGCAAGCAAAAAATTATGTTTGTTGCGGGGCCATCAAGCGCCGGCAAAACCACATCATCAATCAACATTGCTCGTGCAATCAAAAAACTTGGTGGCACGGCGCGGGTTGTGTCAATGGATGATTTTTTTGTGGATAAAGTTAAAACGCCACTTTTGCCTGATGGCAGTTATGATTTTGAAAATGTCAACGCCATTGATTTGCCATATTTCAAAAAATTTTTGAAAGATGTTTTGGCGGGCGAGGTGGCAAACCAGCCGTTTTACGATTTCATTCTTGGCAAGCGCACAATGATCACACCAATCAAGGTTGAAAAAGATGAAAAAATCATCATTGAAGGCCTGCATGCCCTGAATCCACTTTTCATGAAGGGGCTTCCACGGCAAAGTTTTTTCAAAGTGTATGTTTCGGTTGCAAGCAACTTCACAGATGGCGACAGCGTGGTGATTGATGCGCGCGAAATTCGTTTTATGCGCCGGCTTCTGCGCGATTATTACAAGCGTGGCACATCGGTTTTAAGCACGGTTGAACTTTGGCGCAAAGTTTGCCAGGGCGAAGCAAAGTTTATCTTGCCATATCGCGCAGAAGCAGACTATATCCTTAACACCACCCATCTTTATGAACCGCTTTTGTATGACAAATATCTTCGCCCGGTGCTTATGGAAAACCAACAAATAAAAGAAATCAAAGCGATTTTGGAATCGTTCAAGCACACCGGTGCAATGGAAGCAAAATTTGTGCCGAAAAACTCGCTTATTCGGGAATTTTTGCCAAACGATTTGTAATTTGTTAAAAAAAGGGCTTGAAAATGCGTTGTGGGTGTGTTATAATGCCCCGGTAATAAAGGAGACAAAAATTGAATATTTGGAAAGATATCGACGAAAAGCGCATCAGGCCAAATAATTTTATCGCGTTTATTGAAATTGAACGCGGCAGCAAAAATAAGTATGAACTTGACAAAGAAACCGGAATGATTATTCTGGACAGGGTGCTTTTCACCGCAACGCATTATCCAATGAACTATGGTTTCATTCCACTCACCCTTGCAGATGATGGTGATCCACTTGATGTGTTCGTGCTTTGCAGCGAAACCATTGAAAGCGGCGCACTTGTAAAGTGCTTCCCAATCGGGATTGTGAACATGACTGATCAAAGTGAACAAGATGAAAAAATCATCGCTGTTCCGTTTGGTGACCCTGTGTATAATATGTACACCGACATCAACGAACTTCCAAAAAATATGTTCCGTGAACTTTCACACTTCTTGTCGGTTTATAAACAGCTTGAAAACAAAAAGGTTGAAATCGGCAGCATCGAAGGCCATGAGGCCGCCGCCGCAAAAGTTTTGGAATGTATGAAAAAATTTAAAGAAACATTTGGCGCAAAGGCCAAATAAGGAGGAAAAAATGAAAGAAGAAATCAGTTTATTGGCACCTTATGTGGACAGATGCTACACCGCCTATGGCGAAATTAATGCAGAGAATAATAAAAGTAAAAAAGTTTCAATTGAATCAGAATTGGAAGACGAACAAGGAATGGAACAACAATAAAAAATCACCGCCATGCGGTGATTTTTTCTATTCCAATCCTTTGGCAATTTTCAAAAGTTTGCTCAGGCGGTGGTTCAGCGCGCTGCGCGAAAGTTTTTCGGCGGTCAAATTTTGCAGTTCGCTTAAACTTTCTTCCGGGTTGGCAAGGCGCAAAAGTGCAATTTCTTGCAAATCCATTGGCAAATTTTCAAGCCCAATGGTGTCGCTTATCAGTTGGATGGCTTCCACTTGCTTTAAACTTGCGTTCACGGTTTTGGTGATGTTTGCGCTTAAGCAATTTGTTTGGCGATTGATTTTGTTGCGAAGCTGGCGCAGCGCAAGTTCATCTTGCAATTTCAAAACGCTGTCATATGCATCAACCAACGCCAAAAGGTCGCAAATTTGATTGCTTTCCTTTATGTAAAGCACAAAATGCTTTTTGCGATTTACAAGGCGCGTTACAATGCCAAATTCTGCAAGCAGC
>JAFVTB010000011.1 GCA_017503445.1 Clostridia bacterium | reverse complement strand
GGAGACGGCTCCGGTGTCATCACTTACACCACGGATGATGTCACAGGCAACGCACTCTACGTAGACAGCGTCAAGGGCTTGATGGAGGGCATGACCATTGACGTCTACACCCCTGATGAGACGAAGAACGTTGAAATTTCTGGCGCAAGAATTGAAACAATTGACAGAATGAACAAGACCATTTACATCAACAAAGTCGCCAACAGCACTTGCGAGGGAGGCAGTTTGATCTGCGTCCAAGGATCAAAGGGCAACGAGCTCACAGGCCTTGAAGCAATCTTTGGTACAGGCGATTTGTATGGCCTTTCACGCACAAATTATCCTTGGCTGAATCCATATGTAAACAACGAAAGCGTTTCAATGGACGATGTACCACTTCAAACCACAATTGATGCGATTGAAGATAAGGCGGGAAGTGAAGTTGACTTTATCGCGTGCAGCCGCTCTGCAAGAAAAGCCTACCAGCAATATTTAACCTATTTCCGCCGCAATGTTGATGTAACTGAACTTGCAGGTGGATTTAAGGCAATCACCTTTAACGGAATTCCTGTTGTTGCAGACCGCTTTATCAAAGATGGCACTGCATACTTCCTTAACACAAAAGATTTCACACTTCATCAACTTTGCGATTGGCAATGGCTTGAAGGCGAAGATGGCAAAATCATCAAACAAAACCCAGGATTCCCTTCATACAACGCAACACTTGTGAAATATGCAGACCTTGTTTGCGACCGCCCACTTGGCCAAGCAAAACTTTCAAACATCTCAAACACAATCACAAATCCATATGCTGAAATAAACTCTTAAAAAAAGGTTGAAAATGTTAATCAGAATTGACACAGACTGCTTGTTTATCACCAATCGCCTTCGCGAGATTGACAGCAGTTATTTTGTGGTGTTCAATTCAAAGAAAAATCGATATGAAGTTCACTCTAAAAGGCAAGCTGAAAACACGTTTTGTGTCGGCTTGCCTTTTTCCAAACTTGATGAACGCACGATTGACTTTGTTTTGAAAACCCGCATTGAAAATATTGAAAAAATAATTGAAAAAATTGAAAAACAAAATCAAAAAGTTGAAAATCGAAACAAAAAAGATATGATTGAAAAAATTCAGGAGGTTTTATTTTGACAGTAAAGGAAATATTAAAATCCGCAATTTTGTTCACAAACAATGCGCCACTTTTGGGGCTTTCAACATTTTGCGAAACCAGCCAAATTGCCCCAACCCCCGCGCAACAAGCGGATATTGATTTATATTTGAAGTGCTTCAATTTTGTTTATAAGGAAATTGCCAGCGCGTATTTTCCGCTTCTTGAAAAAGAGGAAATAAAATTTGAAGACAATAAATTTTATATTGAAGAATTAAATAAAAAATTATTAAACATTAAAAAAATATTTATTGGAAGAAAAAAATTAAAATTCTTTATGTTTCCGGATCACATTTTTTGTGAAGCGGATGCTGCAAGCATTGTCTACAGTTATCTTCCAAACGATTTTGCGCTTGATGATGAGGTGAATTTGTTTGGTGGGCGTGTGCTTGCCCAGGTGATGGCCTATGGCGTTGCGCGCGAATATTCATTCATTGTTGGCAACTTTGCCGATGCCGATGTGTGGGAATGCCGCTTTAAGCAGGCACTTGAAGTCAGTTTTTCTGCAAAACCAATTTGCTTGTTGCCTAAACGGAGGTTTTTTTAAGTGTTTCTAAAAAATATTCTTAAAACAAAAAAAGTTGCAAAGAAATTTCACCGGTTTGCATCATATAAAAGTGCAATTGTTGGCAAAAATTTGAAAGAAAATGACACCCGCGTTTGTTATAATTTCATTACAAAGCGTGGCGGCTTGCACACGGGATATGGGTTTTCAAACCTTGTGTTGCCTGTGGAAGAGGGCAGCGCAACAACGCGTGAAGTTTTTGTTGGAAGCGCCGAAAAATGTGAACTGTGGCATTTTCATGCATATTCTTCAACAAATGGCACACATATTGACAAGGTGTTTTTCACGATGGTGGATGGCAATCTTGGATATTTTGATGTTTTTGGATACAATCAAAATGCGGTGTCTTTGGAAACAGAGTTTTCTTCGCCCCCTGCGGGAATATGTTTCACTGCCGATGATGAAGATGCAATTTTATTTTCAACCGATACGGGGCTTATGAGGTTTGCGCTTGGCAAAACCAGCACGCAAACAGCTGTTTTGCCAAGGTTTGTGGATTTATGCAGCGCTCATGGCCGTCTTTTTGGTGTGGTGTCTGGGCGCCAAAACAAAATTTTGTTCAGCGAAATCCTTGACCCTTCACTTTGGACGGCTGAAGAAGATTCAATCTTGCTTGATGAACTTCAGGGGCCATGTAACAAGCTTGTTTATTTCGAAGATGAAATTTTTGCATTTCGTGATTACGGCGTCACAAAAATTTCAGAGTATGGCATAGCGCGCGAATTTGTGTTATATGATGTTTTTGCAACCAAAAGTAAAATCTTTGGCAAAACCGTTGTGCGCTGCGGAGAAGAAGTTTTGTTTTTGGCGCGTGATGGGCTTTACACCTTTAATGGTGCCACGGCAAAACAAATTTTGCCGCTTTTGTCGGGATATCTTGATGGTGTGACGAACGAAAACTCTGTTGCATGCTTTGATGGTGAAAATTATTATCTTGCTTGCCGTCTTAATTTCAATGATACGCAAACGGTTGGTGCAGAAGGTTATGAAGGTGGTTTTAAAAACAATGCGCTTGTGGTGTTTAATGTGCAAACTGAAAATGCACACATTATGCGCGGAATGGATATAAGAAGTTTGTTGGCTGTAAGCGCAGGAAATGTTTGCAAAGTTTTTGCCACTTTTTTTGGTGAACATGCCGCAAAAATTGGGCTTTTGGATATGTCTGGGGCAATATTTGGGCAAAATTTGCCAAAAGTGTGGAAAAGCAAAATGGAAAGTTTTGGCACGCCAGAGAAAATCAAGAATTTCAAGCAAGTTGTTTTTGATGCGCCAAAAGATTGCATTTTGACCATAAAAACCGACCTTGAACAGCAAAGTTTTGTGGTTGTTGGTGGGGATTGCTTGCAGCAAATTTCCACTTTTATGCGCGGCAAAAAGTTTCGGCTTGAATTTTTTGCAGAAGCCCAAGCGGAAATTTATCCCGCCAAGGTTGTCTATGAAGAAATTAAAGAATAAAACAATAAATAAAAATAAAATATTTTTTTCAAAAAATAAATATTTTTTAATTAAAAAATCAATTTTTAATAAAAATATCCAGCAAAATAATTTTCTGGTTGACTTTTTTAAATAATGGAAAGTATTTGGGAAATTGTTGTCAGCAACGGCATTTTTGCGGCGCTTTTTGTTTGGCTTTTGTTTTATCAATTGAAAGACAGTGCACGTCGTGAAAAAAAGTATATCGATATCATCAATAAACTTTCTG
>JAFVTB010000091.1 GCA_017503445.1 Clostridia bacterium | reverse complement strand
GATATCTTTCCTCAAGCGTTGCATTTGCAAAAGGTGCGGGGCTTGAAAATATGTTTTCATTTTCTTGTGGCGGCGCGCAGGTTGAAATCGCGCTTATGGACGCCTTTGCCCTTACCTTTAAAGAAGCCGCTGAACTTAAGAAAAACCTTGTGCTTTCGCTTGATGATGATGGTATGGAATATTATGAAACCTCAAACCTTGGCAAAAAGCGCAAGGTTTTAACCAAAAGCGCAAACGCGGTGGCAAAAGATGTTTTGCTTGAACTTGCGTTTGTGGTGGGGGAGTGTTTGAAAAAAGCCGCTTATCCCGAAACTGCGCCCGTTTATCTTACGGGCGGTGGCATCAGCCAAATTGCCGGCGCAAAAGATTTGTTTGCCCAGCATCTTGGCCGCGAAGTGAAATTTTTATCTTATGATGCCTTGGGATTTAACAATCCTTTCCATTCTTCGTGCGTTGCGCTTCTTTTATCGCAAATATCTTCCTAAAAAATTGCAAAATTTTGTTGCAATAAGCGCTTTTAATAATGTATAATCAAGGTGTAGAATAGGAGAAATGTATGTTCAGTAACACAAACAATATTCGCCCTGTTGCCAATATCAAGGTTATTGGCATTGGTGGCGGTGGAAATAACGCAGTAAATCGTATGATCAGTGCAAATATCACCAGCGCAAGCTATGTGGCAATCAACACCGATAAGCAAGACCTTTTGGTCAGCAATGCTGATCAACGCCTTCAAATTGGTGAAAAAATCACCCGCGGGCTTGGCGCGGGCGCAGACCCAGACATCGGCGCAAAAGCCGCAGAAGAAAGCAAGGCATCAATCACCGAAATCTTGAAGGATACTGACCTTGTTTTTGTAACCGCAGGCATGGGCGGCGGCACAGGAACTGGTGCAGCCCCTGTGATTGCGCAAATTGCCAAAGAAATGGGCATTTTGACAATCGCTGTCGTCACCAAACCTTTCAGTTTTGAAGGCCGCAAGCGCGCTGAAAATGCAGACCGTGGTCTTGAAAACCTCAGAAAACATGTTGACACTTTGGTGGTTATTCCAAACGACAAACTTTTCCACCTTGTGCCAAAGGGAACACCAATTATTGAAGCGTTCCGCTATGCCGATGATGTGCTTCGCCAAGGCATTCAGGGGATTTCTGACCTTATCGTTACCCCTGGCCTTATCAACCTTGACTTTGCCGATGTGCGTTCAATCATGAAGAATAAAGGGCTTGCACATATGGGTATTGGCCACGCAAAAGGTGAAAACAAAACCATTGAGGCGGTTCGCCAAGCGGTTTCAAGCCCACTTCTTGAAACCACAATTGAAGGTGCAACAGGCGTGCTTTTGAATGTCAAGGGTGGCCTTGATTTGCCGCTTGACCAAGTGTATGAAGCCGCTGACCTTGTTAAACAAGTGGTTGACCCAAGCTGTAACATCATCTTCGGCAGTGGCATTGATGATGCAATGAATGATGAAGTTGAAATCACAATCATTGCAACGGGCTTTAATAATGGGCTTTTGGACGAAGAAGAGGAACTTAAAAAAGCCAAGAAAGAAGCCGAAGCGTTCAATCAGTTTGACACCAAAAAAATGTTTGGCGGTGTTGCGCTTTCAAAGCCTGAAGCGCCAAAGCCAGCCCCAAAACTTGAAGAAGTGCCATCTTCAAACCACATCAAAATCACAAACAACGATATCCCACCATTTCTTCGCAAACTCCG
>JAFVTB010000010.1 GCA_017503445.1 Clostridia bacterium | reverse complement strand
TAGGCGGCGTTCAAGGAATTTTTCCTTAAAAAACACAGAAATCACCTGCGCCACCACATTGCCGATGTGATATTCCAGCCGCGGCTTGTCATCACGCGGGCAAGCAAGAATGATGCTGATTTTGCCCGATTGCTCGTATGATGTAATCACACCACCCAAATCTTCCACCACCTTTGCCAGCGAATTGAAGATATATTTTGCAACAGCGCTGTTTTCAGTGCCAAGATTAATGGAAAATTCCCACATTGCCAAAAAACTCCTTGTCGTATTTTATGCAAGGAAAATAAAAATACTCATTATTTTAAAGTTTAATATTTGACTTTTTATTTTGCTATTTGTAATAATATGTAAAAGGAAATTTTTATGAAAAAACGCATTTTTGCTTTGTCTTTTTGTGGCATTTTGGGGCTTTCAGGGCTTTGTTTTGCTGGCTGCACCCCCAAAATTTCATCCCACAGCATTTTGGCAGAATCATCAAATCAGTTTGCTGGCACGGTTTCGGGCTATGGCATCTATAAAACTTTTCAAACCGTCACACTTTCCGCCACACCAAAAACAGAAGGCGGCTTTTTGGCATGGGTGAAAGGCGAAGACATTGTATCATATGACGCGGTGTACACCTTTGAAGCGGGCACTGACACCGAAGGCACCTACACCGCCCTGTTTGAAACCGAAGGTTTTGAATTTGGCCGGCTGCAAAGCGTGGATTATCAGCTGAACAACTTCATCATTGAAAACACCGAAGTTGTGCTTGCAGATTGGGATTTGAAATACAACACTGTGGCAACACTGTTTCAAGATCTTGCCCACACAGGCACTGTGCCGTTTTATGCAAACGACAGCAACATATTGCAAAACATCCCACACGAAGACAAAGTTTTTCGTTCCAATAAAACATATTATTTCAGTTTAACCCTTTCTTTTCAATACACCAACAAAACCACCGGGGTGATCACCACCGAACCGTTGACCACAACATTTTCAATCAACTTTGAAGATATCTTCAGCGGCACACTTGATGGCAACATAACAAAATATCAAAACAACAAATATGCCCTTGAACTTGAAAAAACTGCCGATGGCTTCACTTTTTCTGCCACCTACACCGATCTTAAAGCATCAACCCTTTGGGCAGGCAAGGATAACCCAGACAACAACAAACAAGTTTTGAACTTGACATTCACCTATGCCAACCCATTGCAATAAAAAAACCCCTTGCGGGGATTTTTTAACGAGCCAAAACAGCCCGCCTTAATTTGGTGCAAGTGGGGGGACTTGAACCCCCACGAGGTTGCCCTCTCAGGATTTTAAGTCCTGTGCGTCTGCCGATTCCGCCACACTTGCAGATTGGAGGTACCACCCGGATTTGAACCGGGGCGTGAGGGTTTTGCAGACCCTTGCCTTACCACTTGGCTATGGTACCGAATCATATGCCGGCAAAATTGCCTTACTTATTATATATATCATGATTTCGCAAAAGTGTCAACATTTTTGGGGAAAAATTTGGCAAGAATTGAAATTTTTCTTTTTTGTACTTGTAAAAACCAAAAAAAAAATTATTAAATTAATCCTTTATAAAATTCAAAAGTGAATTAAAGCACTTTACACTTAAATAAAAATGTGATATAATTGTTATGGAGAAAAAGACATGGACATCTATGGATCACCCAATCCACAAAAAATCAAAGTGATTGTGTTTGACTTTGACGAAACAATGTATTTCAGCCCAAGCATCAAAGTTGAATACAATGAATACATAAAGCGCACAGTTATGGCGTTATCAAACCTAACTGAAGAAGAAACATTATTGCTTATGGATAAACTTGGCTTCACCGCCGGGGGCGAAAAACGCCTTTCATTCACAAAAAATTGTGAAAGTTTTGGCGTTTCAAAGCATGCGTGGGATGAATACCGCCTGAAAAATTTTTTCGAAATTGACTATTCAAAAGCCCAAATTGCAC
Organism: Clostridia bacterium; assembly: GCA_017503445.1. GTDB lineage: Bacteria > Bacillota > Clostridia > Christensenellales > UBA1242 > UBA5489. The sequence goes on along the minus strand of JAFVTB010000010.1, from coordinate 8,521 downwards.
CAAATGCACTGTATCAAAACCTTGCCAAAAAATATGTGCTTTATATTGCATCAAATGAGGTTTTGGATAATGTTCTGCACAAAGCAAAACGGCTGGGGATTGACCTTGCACCATTCAAAGAAATCCTTGCCCCATCACCAAAAACATTGCACACATATCAATCAAAAGAACAATCGTTTATGGCAATCCAGCAAAAAGAAGGTTGCCATTTTGACGAAATGATGATGATTGGTGACAGATATAATGTGGACATAAAGCCGCTTGAAGATTTGGGCGGCCACGGCGTTTTGGTGCAAAACACAAATGACATTGTGTCTTTCTTTAAATCTTTTTAAAAGGCAAAGATATTTATGAAAAATATGCAACTTATTGTGCTTATGGGCGGCAAAGCAACCCGCCTTGCCCCACTTTCTTATTCCCTTCCAAAAGGGCTTCTTTCAATCAATCAAAAGCCGGCAATATATAATATGCTGCGGGATTATGTGAAAAATGGGCTTCGCGATATCACTTTTGTTGTAAGCCCAGGCAATCAATCGGCAGTGAAATCGTTTTTAAATAAAGCATTTGGAATGCTGAACATTAATTTTGTTGTGCAAGAAAACCCACAAGGGCCATTGCATGCACTTGCGCTGTGCCGCGATTATATCACAAAACCAACGCTTCTTCTTTTGGGTGACACCCTTTGTGAAACAAACCTTGATTATTCCTATGACTGGCTTGGATATATGAACATCACAGACAACAGCCACAGCCGCTGGTGCCTTATCAGAACAAACGCCAAAAACGAAGTGGTTGAAACCATTGACAAACCAAATTTCACCCCCGAAACAAACAAAGTTTTGATTGGGCTTTATAATTTTTGTGACCCTGATCTTCTTCGCGAAGCGCTTGACCAAAAGTTTGAAAAAAAGCGTGGGGAATATCAACTCAGCAGCATGATCGAATATTATTGCTCAAAACGCCTTATGAAAGGGCTTTTAATCAAATCTTGGGTTGACACCGGAACACTTTATGATTACAACACTGCTTTCAAAAATTCAATCAATGGCCGCGTGTTCAATGATTTCCATTTGGATGACTTTGGCGTCCTTACAAAAACAAGCAGTTATGATAAACTGAAAAGCGAAGTTAAGTGGCTGGAAAAAATCTCTAAGGATAAATCACTTGCGCCGCTTATCCCCGCTGTTTATTCCACTGAAACATCAGGCAACACAATTTCTTATCAAATTGAATATATCCCAGGAAACAGCATGGCGGAATACTTCATGTTCTACGACATCGCGGATGAAAACTGGCAATATATTTTCAGCAGATTTATCAGTGCCGCCGCGCGTTTTTGGGGCAAAAAACCACCACGCGGCGCACCAAACATAAAGGAAATGACAAAATATATGTATCTTGACAAAACCCTTGAACGCATCAAGGATTGGTCAAGGCGCGATATATTAAACCAGGCCACAATCACATGCAATGGCGAAACATTGGTGGGCTTTAACAAACTTTTGCCGGCGCTTAGGTTGCGCATCGAAAAATTGGTGGAAACCAGCCCAAAATTTTATTCAATCATCCATGGCGATCCATGTTTTTCAAATGTTGTGTATATCCCGCAAACCACGGCGTTTAAGTTTATTGACCCGCGCGGCAACTTTTGCGTGGACACCATTTATGGTGACAGCCGTTATGATGCCGCAAAAATTCGCCATTGCTATCACGGATTGTATGATTATATAACCCAAGGAATGTACACACTAACAGAGCACAGTGCAAAGAATTTTGAATTTAAGTTTTTAACACAAAACTTGATCAATCCTGCAATTTTTGATGATGTTTTGGAAAGAAACGGTTTCGATATCAACGACATTGAACTGATTGAAGGGCTGCTGTTTATCAGTATGATCCCCCTTCACCATGACGATAAAGAGGCGCAAGTGATATACTATCTCACCGGGCTGAAGTGCCTTAATAATCAACTTAAGGAGAATATTTGATGAAAGTTTTGCTGCTTTCTGTAACAATTGGCTCGGGGCATAATGCCGTTGCCCATAACGTGAAAGAAATTTTTGATCAAAATGGCCACCAAACCAAAGTGGTGGACGTTTTTATTTCAAACAAACACATTATGGGTATGATTGCTGGTTATGGCTATCGCGCAATGTATGCTTTGCCAAAGCTTGCAAGAAAAGTTTACAGCAATTGCCGCAAAAACAACAAATCAATCTATGACACCAATGTCAACGCGGTTAAGGACATCGTTTTGAACCAAATCAACGATTTTGCCCCCGATGTCATTGTTTCAAGTCATATTGCGGGGTTCGTGTTCACACAAAAATTCAGAAATGAAATTGCAAAACCATGCAAAAGTTTTTTCATCATCACCGATTATGAAATTCCGCCATCGCTTCACCACATCGCTTCACAAGAAAACTTTGTGTTTGCGCCAACCGAATTTCACAAAAACTTGCTTATCCAGCGCGGGTTTCCCGCAAACCGCGTGATCGCAAGCGGCATCCCCATAAACCCAAAATTTTTTGAAACAAAATCAAAAGATGAAATCATCGCAAAGCGCGGCCTTGCGGGCTTTGACGCAAACAAAAAAACCATTTTGGTTATGGGCGGCGCAAAAGGCATGGGCACGGTGCTGGATGCCGTGGATGCGCTGGGGGATCAAGATGTGCAAATGCTGGTGGTTTGCGGAAAGAATCAACGGCTGAAGGCCAAACTTGATGCCCAAAACCACAAAAATATCTTCACTTTTGGATATGTTGACTTTGTGGATGAACTTATGGAAATTTCCCATTGCCTGTTCGGCAAAACCGGGGGGCTGAGCGCCACAGAGGCCCTTGCAAAAAACCTGCAAATCATCAGTTTTCAAAACACCCCAAGCCCCGAATATGACAACCTGATTTTTTTGGCAAAATATGGCTTTGCATGCCCAATCACCAAACCACGCCAAATTGCCACTTTTCTTGCCCAAAAATCGCAAAAAGACAATTCATTTTATATTCCCAATTCAGGGGAACTTATATATAATACAATTTGTGAAAAACATGCCCACTTTGTTGACAATTAAGTCTCAAAGATATAATATAAAAGTGGAGGAAAAAAAATGATTGATAAAAAACAAGTTTTAAGCATTGTTTTTGGCGTGGCGTTGGCAAGCTGCATTGTGGCGGTTTTCACATTGTTTATGGAATGTGTAAATCAAATCACATTTTGCAATCTTGACGATAGGGGGCTTTGTTTTTATTTAAATTGGTGGAAATTTGCACTTTGTTATGGCATACCGATGCTGACTGGCGGTGCTGCACTTATCCTTTTGGCGATTGGACACTTTAAACAAAAAGAATGCTGCAAAAAAACCGGCACAATTTTGGCGCTTATCACCGCAATCTTGCTTTTGATTGTTTCAGTTATTGCGGGCTTCTTAGTTGGTTGGGTTTCTGCGGGCGAATATTCAATTTGTTACGCCGCGAAAGCTGTGGCAATCACAGGATGCGCAAGCTTTGCAACACTTTATGCGTGCATACTTATCCACAACAAAGCCAAAAACAACGAAAACAATTAAAAAATATCCGCAAAAGCGGATATTTTTTTACATCAATAAATTTCCATTATTGGTTTTAATAACCTTCAAAATATTTTCTTCCATACCTGTTTGGGCGTTGTAATAGAAATAATATTCATCGCCGCCCATTGTGCAGGCAACTTCCCATGTGGCAACCTCGCGATTATATTCCAACGGGATAAGCGCCAAACGCACATTTTTGACAACATATTTTTTTGGAATAAACTTTTGCACTTCACTTTTTGAAATGCTTGGGCTTGGAAGGTTGCGTGCGGTGTGATTGGTGTAATACCCCGTGGCCTCAAAGCCCAAAACATCGCCTGTGGCAAGGTCAATTTTCACCTTAACCAAATCGGGATAAAGCACATAATTTTCTTGCACGGGTGCAATGTTGATATATGCGTTGCCTTCAAGGTTATCGCTCCACACCACTTTTGGATTATCAATGCCTGCGCGGGTGCAGAAGTTCAGTGCAATTTCGCGCGCAGAATCCATTGTGATGGTTTCATCGGCGTGATCAACGCGTGATGTGGCCGTAAGAAGCCGACCACCTTGCTTTGTCATTTGCACAAACAAAGTTTCCTTGCCATTTTCATCTTTGGCAACAAAGTTGAAGGTTTCAAATCTTCCACTTGCATCGCTTTGGAATTCAACGTTTTCTTCATCAAGATTGACAAAGATTTTCAAAAGGTTTTCTTTGGCTTTTTGCTCTGAAACTGCGGCGGCAGAAAGCCCATGCACTTTCTTATTCACCACGCTGTCTGAAAACGGACCATCATATATCATTGTTGGATAATCCACTTCAACATTTTTCACTTTTGAAAGGGCGCTTGTGAAGGCATCGGTTTCGCCCTGAAGTTTTTGAGACGCCTGCATAATGTTATAGCCCTTCCACATATCTTGGTTCATTTCCGCCAAGATGTTTTTCATATAAAGCACACTGTCATACACTTGTTCAAGGGTTTGGGCATCTTGAGTTGACAAGCTTTTGCCCTTTTCAAGGTTTTTTGAAAGGGTTTCGGTGTAGCCGCTGAGTTGGTTGACAAACGCCACACTTTCCGCCATTTCATTTGTGCCAGCGGGCAAGTTGTTCAAGTTTGTTGTGGCAAGCATCGCATTGATTGAAACCTCACGAAGATATTTTGCCTGCATATTTTCATCGGTGGCATTTATTGCCTTGGCAAGCTTGTTTTCGGTGTTGTTGATGTTGTCAACCAGGTCATAAAAGTTTTTTTCATAGATATTTTCAAGCGAAGCGGACGAGTTTTGGTTTTGATTTGATGAAATTGCATAAAGCACAATGAACACCGCAAGCAGCGCACCCAAGATTGAAACCGCAATCACCCAGCCCGCATTTCGTTTTGTTATTCTTGACATAAAATTCACTCCTTATATTGCAAAAATATGGCGCCCAATTTGCACAACGGTTTGCCTTGAAAAAATCCATTGGCTTGTGGCCGTTGTTGGGTTATAATAATAGATGCAGCCGTAGGTTGGATCCCAACCATTCAATGCATCTTGGGCGGCGTTGTAGGCAGTTTGATCGGGCTCAAGCGATATTTGCCCATCATGCACCGCTGTGAACGCCCAAGGTTGATAAATCACACCACTGATTGTGTTTGGAAAATTTGGGTTTGCCACGCGATTTAAAATCACCGCGGCAACCGCAACTTGACCTGTGTATGGCTCACCCCTTGCTTCTGCATACACACATTTTGCAAGAAGATATAAATCTGAATTTGATTGGTTTGCGCCAACGGAAACACCAAGCGCGGCAAGCGTCTCTTTGCCCACAATGCCATCAACCGCAAGGCCATAATCCCGTTGAAATGCCTTGATTGCTGGCACCGTGTTGCCACCAAGCCAGCCATCAATCGGGCCATCATAATATCCCAAATCCTTCAGGCGGCTTTGCACCGCCTTGTTTTCTGAAAGTGTTGCGGTTTCCATAATGGTTGCGGAATCCAAATTGTTCAATTGCACAACAAAATTCATTGTGCAAAGAAAAAGCCCCACCGCCAAAAGAAGAACCATCCCTGCAATTTTCCTAACTTTTCTCATAATCCCCTTCCTTATGGCTTTATTATCTTTTATTTTTTGGCAATTTATGCAAAAAACCGCAAAATTTTTGTGTTTGACATTCAACTTTGGGCAATACTTGCACATGGATGGTGAAAAGAATGAAAAAAATTTTTGTTGGGATAATTTGCCTTGCGCTTGTGGGAATTGTGGCATTTTTTGGCACGCCAGCACAAACGCAAAATGAATATCTGAGGATACATATCCGGGCAAACTCTAATGCCGCAGTTGATCAAGCGGTTAAATATCAAGTGAAAGATGCCGTGGTGGATTTTATGATTCCACTTTTGGCAAAGTGCGAAACCAAAGCCGAAAGCATCCAAACTGTTGAAAACAACCTTTCAGCCATTGAACGCGTGGCAGAAACCGTGCTTTTGCAAAATGGTTTTTCATATTGCGCAAGCGCACTTTTGAACAAAGAAAAGTTCCCAACCAGAAGTTATGGAGACCTTACACTTGAAAGCGGATTTTATGATGCACTTATCCTCAACCTTGGCACAGGCACGGGCGATAATTGGTGGTGTGTGGTGTATCCACCACTGTGCTTTGTCAACGGCGGGGCAACCACAAACATCTTTAAAAGCAGAATTTTGGAAATAATAAACTCAATTATATAAAATAATAAAAAAACCTGCAAAATAAACACAAATTTGGTTGACATAAAAAAGCAGTTTTGATATATTAACCGAAGAAGGCGCGCCCCAATTTTTGCGCGTTTTTGAAACACATAAAGACAAAATCTTTTTTTCTTTATGAACGGTTAAATGGAGAATTTATGAAAAAACACTTACTTTCCTTTATGGCATGTGCGCTGGCACTTCCTGTGCTGGTGGTGGGCTGCAGTGCGGCGCCACTTGCAAACGCCCCAACGCAAAGCCCAAACAACGCACTAATCGGAAGCGCATTGGGCTATGACAATTATGTTTATTTTGCCAATGCATTCCAGCCAAATGGCGAAATGGAAGATGGCTATGACAAGGCAAACACCGGCATCTATCGCATTGCCATGGATGAAAACAAAAAGATTGAAAAAGATGAAGAAACTTCACTTGCAAAAGGCCAAGAAAAAGTTATCGCAAAAGTTGTGGGCAGCGAATATACTTTTATGTACGGCAGTGGCAACTTCATATATTTTGCTGCGCCAAGTGCGCAAATCAACCCTGAAACGCATGGTGAACACTTCTATTCACACAATGATTATTTCCGCGTGAACACCGATGGCACAGGGCTTAAAAAATTCTATACTTCCGATAACTCTGTCACCCAGCAAACTGTGCTGAAAATCAACGGCGCTGAATATCTTGTATTGGTTGATGGCAACAAACTTGTGCAGTTCAAACTTGGTCAAACAATCGGTGAAAAAGTTGTGCTTGCCGAAGATTTCACAAGTGTGATTTTTGCAGATAAGTATCAAGCCCCAGGCGATGACATTGCTTATTATCTTAAGGATATCCCTGAAGGCAATGAAAATTTAGGCAGAACCGGCAAGCTTCTTTATGATGTAAACATTGTGTCTGGCGAATGCAGCCAAGGAAAAGATGATGATGAAAACCCAATCGCCCTGAACGAAACCCAAACAAAGGAAATCACTCTTGAAAAAGTGGCATTTGGAAACCTTTACTTCACTTTCAATGACATTGCCGATGTGAAACAATATGCCAAAACATCCACAGCCGCGTTTGGATATAACAACATTATTGCTAAGGGCATCACAAGCGCCAGCGCGTTTGAAGTGATTTTGGGAGAAGACAACGAAACATATTATGTTTTTGCGAATGACACAGCCACCTATGCCCTTCCACACGGCACCGTAAACATTGCAGGTCACCAACTTGTGGATGAAAAAGTGAATGTGCTGTTCACTTATGGCGATTATGTGTACTTCACTTATTCAAGCAGTGATTCTGCCGCAGGCATCCACCGCATTTCTGTGCAAGATAAAGACATTGAAATTGTCACGAATATGACCAGCATCAAAACATCAAACATTGCTTTTGATGGCAAATATATTTATTTCTTTGCCTTGAATGAAGATAACACCACCGGCACATATTATATGCACCGCGCAAAGGTTGACACCGGCATCGCAAATGCTGAACTTCTCAGCGTGCTTTTGGAAGATGATATGCCTCAAGCCGATGAAGAAGAATAAAATAATTTTAATTTAAGATACTTTTCCTAGGAGGAAACATATGACTGACAAAAAAGAGAAAAAGCCCGTTTGGATTCGTTGCCCACGCTGCGAATTGAACTATTGTTTGAAAAAAGACAAAATTTGTTCAGTTTGCAAGGCGGAACTTGAAGGCGATAAAGATGCTTTTTCTGATGATTTTGAACTTGAACTTTGCCCAATTTGCAAAACCAATTATATCCAGCCCGATGAAATCATGTGTGCAAATTGCTTGAAAGAACGCCAAGAAAATGGCACAATTGATGACGATGAAGATGAATGGAACGCCTATGCCAACCGCGAGGATAATGACGATTATTCAACCGAAGAGGAAGAAACCGGCGATATGGCTTCCATCAGCGAAATGGATGATGACATCCTTGGCAATGATTTCGAAGATGATGATTTGGCGTTTGACCTTTCTGTGATCGGCGATGACGATGATGAACAAGAAGATGATGACGATGAAGAAGAAAATTCTGAAGACGATTTTGAAAGCGTGAACATCGATTTCGATGATGACGATTTTGACGATGATGACGATTACACCCCTTCACCAAAACGCAAAAAATAAAAATTCAAAACACCACTTGGTGTTTTTTTTTCAACACAAAAAAAATCACCAGGGGGCTGGTGATTTTTTTTGTGTTATAAAGTTGCGTCGGGTTCAATGGTGATGTCTTCGTCTTCGATGTCGTCTTCGCGGC
>JAFVTB010000090.1 GCA_017503445.1 Clostridia bacterium | reverse complement strand
ATTGTTTGACAATTTAGAAGATTAAAAAAATCTTGCAATTTTGCAAGATTTTTTAATTTCTTTTTTTATTATTGATTTTGAAAGCGGGCAAGGGTTTTTTGAAGACGGGCAAGGGTTTCGGTTTTGCCCAAAATGAACATCATTTCGCCGCAGCCGCCTGGTGTTACAACTTCGCCCGTAACGCCAATGCGAAGCGGCCACATAACAAAGCCAATCTTCACTTCTTTTTCCGCGGCGTATGCACTTATGGCGGCATTGATGTTTTCAACACTCCAATCCTGAATTTTTTCAAGATATTCAAGGGCGGCGGTTATGCATTCTGCACCGCTTTCAAGCGTTGTTTTGTTTTTCTTGTTTATAAGAAGATTAAGGTCAAAATCCCCATAATTCCAAAGGAATTTCAATTTGTCTTCAACTTCTGAAAGCACGTTTACGCGGCTTTGAAGAAGGGTTGCCACATACGCCCATTTTTCTTTGATAAATTCGGGCATATTTTGCGCGTACTTAAATGATTTTTCCGCAAAATCTTCTGGGGAAAGGGCTTTGATATATTCCCCATTCATCCATGCAAGTTTTTTATAGTCAAAAATCGCATTGGTTTTGTTCAGCCCTTCAATATCAAAAAGCTGGGCAAGTTCTTCCAGTGAAAAGATTTCGCGTTCTTGTTTCGGACTCCACCCCAACAGCGCCACATAATTTATTATCGCCTGTGGAAGATAACCATCTTCCACAAGTTGCGCAAAACTTACCGCGCCATGCCTTTTTGAAAGTTTGGAAATTGTGCCATCCTCATTTTGCCCCATAATGGTTGAAAGGTGCGCAGTTTTTGGCGCAGTCCAGCCAAACGCCTCATACAAAAGTTGATATTTTGGCGTGGAAGAAATATATTCCTTACCCCTTAAGATATGCGTGATTTCCATAAGGTGGTCATCAACCACATTGGCAAAGTTATATGTTGGCAGGCCATCGCTTTTGATCAAAATTTGGTCATCAAGCGAAGAATTTTCAACAGTGATTGCGCCATAAAGTTCATCAACAAAGGTTGTTGTGCCATCAAGTGGCATTTTTTGCCTGATGACATATGGTTTGCCCGCGGCAAGATTTGCCTGCACTTCTTCTTTTGAAAGATTTCTGCAATGGCGGTTGTAGCCACCGAACTCATCACCCTCATTTTCGCCCTTTTGGCAAAAGCAATAATATGCGTGGCCACTTTCAATAAGTTTTTGGGCATACTGCATATAAATTTCCTTGCGCTGGCTTTGCACATACGGGCCGAAATTGCCGCCGATGTCTGGGCCTTCATCATGCACAAGGCGCGCGGTTTTCAAAGTTTCATAAATCACTTCGGTGGCGCCTTCAACAAAGCGGTTTTGGTCAGTGTCTTCAATTCTTAAAACAAATTTGCCGCCGTGATGACGTGCAAACAAAAAACAATAAAGTGCGGTTCTTAAATTCCCGATGTGCATATACCCCGTTGGGCTTGGCGCAAAGCGCGTTCTTACCATATTCATATAAATTCCTTTTATAAAACTATATCACATTTTGAGGTGATTGTAAATAAGAAAATCAACTTTTAACAAATTGAAAAGGCAAAGCATAGAATAATCACAAAGGAGATTTTTTTATGTCATTTTTCATTAACAACCGAAACAACCAAAAACCTGCTTGCATCAACAGCCAACAACTGAAAAACATTTGCGAAAAGGCGCTTATACAAGTGCCACGCGTGTTTGATGCGTGCGTGCATCGCGTGGACAGTGAGATCTTCACCCTTGCACTTGCAGATTTCACGCCCGATGACCCAGCGCGCCCACTGACCTATATTTCAACGGTGAACAATCCTGATATCCCTGCAACCGTAACATCATTAACAGTTGAACGCAACGACAACGCGGGCAATTTTGCAACCGTAACCGCGACAATCAATATCCCACTGCTTATCAACTACACTGATGCAAACGGAGTTGCAGGCACGGCGACATCATCTGTTTCCATCACCCGCACCGCAACACTTTGTGTGCCAACCAGCAGCCTGACCCCGATTGAAGTTACCGCAACGGCGGTGTTCCAATCAACAATCGGCTCTTTCACCGGCGACACAACCGCCAGCATCACCGCCTGCGTGCAAATCAT
>JAFVTB010000089.1 GCA_017503445.1 Clostridia bacterium | reverse complement strand
GTTGTACCTTGATATTCAATCTGGGTTGTGCCCTTAACTTCCAGAAGCAGCGCCTGAATAAATTCACGATAAAACTTCACATTGTCTTCAAAATTCCAATAAGACGCGTACCATTCAAGCATTGTGAATTCTTGAAGGTGCTGGGTGTCCATACCTTCGTTGCGGAAATCTTTGCCAAGTTCAAAAACCTTGTCAAAGCCGCCTGCGATCACCTGCTTCAAATAAACTTCTGGCGCAATGCGAAGGTTGCAGATTTTGTCAAGGGCGTTGTGCTTGGTGTAGAACGGTTTTGCGCTGGCGCCGCAAACTGCGCTTTGCAAAATTGGGGTTTCAACTTCCAAAAAGCCATGATTTGCAAGATAGTTTCTTATAAAGGTTGTAATCTTGCTTCTGCCCAGCATAACTTCGCGGGTTTTTGGGTTCATCACAAGGTCAAGATATCTTTGGCGATAGCGCGCTTCAATATCCGTGAGGCCATGAAATTTTTCAGGGAGTGGACGAAGCGCCTTTGAAAGAAGCGTTACGCTTTGGGCTTTTACGGTGAGTTCGCCGGTTTGCGTGCGGTAAAGTTCCCCTTGAACGCCAATGAAGTCGCCAATGTCAATCATTTTTTTATAGAAGGTGTAGGATTCTTCCTGAAGTTCGTTGATTCCAACGCTGATTTGGATTGCACCTTCAACATCTTGGATTTTGCAAAAACCGAATTTGCCCATCACGCGGCGGAAAGTCATACGCCCAGCAACCGAAACCGTTATGCCGATTTCCAAATTTGCAAGGTCCTTCAAAAGATGTGTGCGTTCAAAGCGTTCTTTATAAACAATTTCGCCTTGGGCGGCAAGGGTTTCAATCTTTTGTTTTCTTACTTCAAGTTCACTTGAAGTGTCTTGTGTATTACTCATAATTTCTCCTATTTTTCCTATCATACAAAATTTATGCGGGTTTGTCAAGTGGGCGGAGTTTGCATAAATTGCCCCGGCAATTTATGGGCGGCGCAAGATGCGCCGCCCTGCGCTTTTTGCCCGCGGGCAAAAAGCGCGCAAACTCCGCCCCCTTAACGCGTAAAAAAATGCGGAAAGAACCGCAAATCTTTAAGGCCTTAATCCCAAACCACCTTCAAGCGTGATGGTTTCCCCAGACATATATTTGAAATCTGGGCTGGCAAGTTGCACGCAAACGCGGCCGATATCCCTTTCAGTGTGCCCATAATATCCCATTGGTGGCATCTTCACATTTTGCTTAAATGCCTCTGGGTTATGTTTTGCCCACATTTCAAGTTGTGATGTCCACGCCAGCGGGCAAACAACATTGACATTTATGCCATCTGGACCCCACTCGGTTGCCGCAACGCGTGAAAGCCCGCGGATACCTTCTTTTGCCGCAGCATATGCGCTTTGCCCAAAGTTTCCAAACAAACCCGCGCCCGATGCAAAATTAATCACACTTCCCTTTGTTTCTTTAAGGTATGGATAGCACGCTTTCATATAGAAAAACGCCGAATAAAGCCCTGAATAAATCGCCAAATTGAATTGTTCAAGCGTGTGATCTGCCAGCGTTACACCCGAAGCAGATGCCTGCGCATTGTTGATCAAAACATCAATCCTGCCAAATTCCTTAACCGCCGCGTCCACAACGCGTTTTGCAACTTCTTCACCATTTTCATGCTCGTTAATATCCGCCTGCACCGCAAGCACCTTAACTCCATAAAGTTCTTCAAGTTCCGCCTTGGCAGAAGTCAGTTTTTCCATATTTCTGCCCGTCAGCACAAGGTTTGCGCCTTCTTTTGCATAGGCGATTGCAATGCCATAGCCAATCGCACCCGCAGAGCCATCTTCAAGCGCCGGCGCTTTGCCACCGCCAGTGATGATTGCAACTTTGTTTTTTAAAAATCCCACAATAATCTCCTTTCAATACTTGTTATTATATCAAACCCCCGCATGATTTATCAACTTTTTGGCAAAAATAATTAAAAAAACACGAACCCAAGCGGGTTCGTACAAAGCTTTTATTGGCGGGGGTGGAAAGAATCGAACTCTCAAGAACGGTTTTGGAGACCGTCATTATGCCATTTAATTACACCCCCACAAAAAATTGACATTTGCGAATGCAACTTTCAAAGTTTGGCATAATTTTGCGCAAATGTCAAATAAATTTTCAAAATGTTTTTGGTTTAATATAAAATCATAATAAACATCGCAATCAAAACAAACACAAGCCCAAAGCCGCGAATGCACATAAGCGCCTTGTCGTCATTTGGCACTTCGTCAATTTTTTTATACGCCTTCACCATTTTGCGTGAAAGAAGAATCATCCCCACGCCCAAAATGGCAATAATAAGACCAATGATAAGGTTTGTTTGCAAAAGCCGTGACCAAAAATCAATAAAAAGCATCATTTCTTCACCCCTTTATTGGGGAAAGTATAACACTTTGGGGTGCATTTGTCAATATATGATTTTAAAAAACACCCGTGGGGTGTTTAGAAGAACCTGCCGCCACAAGAAGAACAAGGGTTTGTGCAACCACAACCACAGCCATTGCCATTGTTGTTATTATTAGCCGAAAGCGCCAACAAAAGCAAAAGCAAATAGTTTGAATTGGTGGAAAGTTCAGTTCCCGTGCTTTGGGCAAAAATTGAAAGCAACAGCACAAGCAAGATATCCTGTGAAAAATTCATAAAATCCTCCTGAAAACCTCATAAATTGATTTTTTTCCAAAAAAATTGCATTTTTACCCCCTTTACAGCGGGAGCCGAATTTAGTACATTCATCTTATATGACACACACCAAAATTGTGTGATAAGGAAATTGATATGGAAAACAAATTTTTGATTTTAACAGAACGCAGCCGCCTTGAAATCCTTGAATTTTTACCCACCGCAAAAGATCTTCGCAAAATAGCGGGCTTTTTTCATAACTTTGCCGATGACACACGATTGAAAATTTTGGCATGCCTTTCAATCAGTGATATGTGCGTGAACGACCTTGCAAAAGTGCTGGGGCTGAACCAAACCACCGCCAGCCACCAACTTGGGCTTTTGCGAAATGCAGGGCTTATCACCTTTCGCCGCGTGGGGAAAGTGATGATTTATAGTTTGCAAAAAAAAGCAGTCAACGATATTATGCTGACAGCTGTTCAATGTTTATAAATTAATAATCTTTTGTGGCATAAAGGTCTTGCGGTTTGTGGATTTGGCGAAGCCGCTTTGCCATACCATCCCAAGATTTACGCACAGGGTTTTGTGGGTTATTGAAATCAAAATTTGGTTCCAAAATTGCTTTTTGCACCGCAAAGTTCAGGTCAATATCCTTATGCAGATATGTGCTGGCGCTGTCCAGCAAAATATCATTATCCCTTGCATATATGAAAAGGTCAACCACATTGGCACGCATAAAGTTCACAGTGCCATTTTTGAACCACGCATCGCGATTATCGCGGATAAACTTCAGGGTTTTCACGCGGTCTTGAATTTCAGGGCGAGTGCTGCTGATAAAACGATTATATTTTCCATAATATGCACTTTGCAAAAATGATTCTCCGGGCTCTGTCAACAACACAAGGGCACTGTGAAGAAAAATCACATTATCGTTGTAAAGCTGAGTGCAATAGTTGGCTTTTTCTTGAGGTGTTTCGCACCAATCAAAAGACACAGGTTTTGTGAAATCCGCACTTGACGATGGTTGCAGATACATTGACACAGGCCTTGCAATGTTTGCAGGCCTTTGATTTGTGCGGTTATAAAATCCTTTTCCCATTTATTCCCTTCCTTTTTGGTATCTTAGCACACTTTTGGGGTTTTGTAAATAGGGAAAATTACAATTCGCGGTCATTTTCTTTGGAATGGGTGTATTCTTCAGTTACCGAAATGGTTACATAACCAAGGTCATAATTGCGCGTGATACTGATTTTCATTGATTCAAAAAACACTTTAGGGTCAAAAGATGGGGCAGGTGGAACATTGTGAACTTCTTTGCCTTGCCCCATTGCGCGCGCAAGAATCTCGGCATTAAAACCTTCCTTTTTTTGAGACTTTGATGAACGGGTGTGTGACTTGCGCGGTTTTTGTTCAGCAGTTTTTGGGGAAAGCGGCTTTTTTTCTTTCGCCTGGTTGGCGCTTGAAAAAGTTGAGGTTTGCGACCGGCTGTTTTCAAAAAACTTGCCTGCTGTGCTTGGGGCAAACTCAATGGGTTTGGCAGGCGGGGTTGATGAAGTCCCGCCTTTTGTTTTTTCAGGGGTTTTTTCTTTAGGTTTTTCAGATTCCTTTTCTTTCACTGGTGCTGCCGTTTTGGTTTTATTTTCATAAAATTCAACCGCACTGTGTTTTGTGGCCTCGATAAACTGCTGGCGCACCTCAGCAACCGCTTTCATTTGCGCCTCACTGAAATTCCCTGCGGCAATTTCAGCATCAATAAGTTTATCCAAAACCGCCTTAAACGTTTCCGTGCGATTTTGTGTGATATCTTTGATTGGCGGCTGGCGGATTTCAATAAAGAACAGTTTTGCAATTGAAGTCCCCTCAGGGGTGGTTTTCAGGGCTTTTAACATTTGATTCAAATACTCGGCAACGCGTTTTTCACGCCCATTTGAAAGCGCGGGTAAAAGTTCGGTTTTACGGATAAGTTCTGTCACAAGTTCAATCGGCGGCGAAACATAATCTTCCCACAAAGATTTTTCATCATCGTCTTCACTTAAAAACAAATGAAAACTTTTGCGCATTTTTGCGGCAAAATCTGGGGCATCATTGTCAATAAACACAGAAAGTGGGGTTTGCAAAGTGGCTTCATACACCCCGCCAACCACAAACTTTTCTTCCAAAACAAGTGCGGCCTTCAGTTTGCCATCAGTTTGCTTTTCAAATTCCACCGCAAACCAAATTTTTTGATCAAGAATTTTTGAAAACGCGGTGTATCTTTGGGGATTTTTTTCTGCCACAACTTTGTCAAGTTTGATAAGTTCGGGCAAAATGATTTCCAAAATATGATATTTTTTATCTTTATCAAAATTGCCAATCAAATGATTTTGACATGCTTGAAATTTAAGTTCATCAAAAGAAAATTGATTCAAAACCGCTTGAATATCAAGTGTTTTGTCTTCTTTTTGTGCATCTTCAACCTTATCCAATCCGCGCCTCCCTTTAAAAAAATTATAACACACAATAAAAAATTTGTAAAGATTTTTAAGATTTTTGGAAAAAGCCATTCCATTTTAAGGATAAATGTGTTATTATATATGCATGAGTAAGAAAGGAAGTAATAAAGGTATCTATCTTTTTTGGGGCGGGATTGCAATTGTTTTGGCAATTGTTCTTTTGCTAATTTTTCTGCCAAGAACAAATGCCGCGGCGCCTTATGCAAACATAAATGCGGCGATTTCTGCGCTTGAAGGCAAAGATGCCAACAATAAATCAATTGATTTCTATGCCGAAAGCATTATAAGTGATGGCGACACCAATCAAATAAATAAAGACGCTGTTCAAAGTCTTTATAATATTCAAAAAGCACTTGCTAAAAGTAATGATTTTACCCTAACTGCACTGCTGTATACCACCCCACAAAAAGAGTTTGATAAACTTGTGACGCAGCAAGCAAAAGAAAAAAAATCTGGCTTGACTGCTTTGAATGAATTTCAAGATTACTGCCAAACCTTCATCACCCCGTTTTTTAACGGAACCAATTATTCTGACCGCGCCTTCCGCCTTAACGAAACCGTTGAAGTTTTTGTTGAAAAATACACCGCCTTGATGCTTGAGGTTTCTGCGCTTTATCACACCACCGCACAAATCATCAATGGCCACGCAACAACATGCATGGAAATCAACCAAAAAATGAAAGAACGCCACCTTTCAATTGCCAAAAGCGCCCACACAATGATGGCTGATGACAATTTCACCACACTTAACACCACAACACTTCTTGCCGATGCCACATCGATTTATGCCGAAGGGTACTATACCACATTTATTTAAGGATTGATTATGAAAAAAATTATTGCACCACTTTTGGGGGTGGCGCT
>JAFVTB010000088.1 GCA_017503445.1 Clostridia bacterium | reverse complement strand
GTTGTTGAAATATTATTGAATGCCTTTATGGTAATTACGTTGGAAAACAGGTCTGCAAGGGTCAAACTTAAGCAAAAACACACTAATAATGTCACTATTGCAAAAAATTTTCCATTTTTTTTTGAAATTTTTGGCATACTTTTCCTCTTTTTTAAAAATTATGTGATATATTATAGATGATTATGAAACAAATCGACAAAGTATGCCACAATTACCCCTTTTTCCTTGTGGCTTTTTTGATGCTTGTTTTGTATAATCAATTCTAAAGGAGGAATATATGAACATAAAACCACTTTATGACAGAGTAGTTCTTGCAGCGGAAGATGCTAAGTCGAAAACAGCATCTGGGATTATGCTTCCCGAAATGGCGCAAGAAAAATCTCAAGTCGGAACAGTTGTTGCCGTTGGTACGGGAATTGATTTGGATGGCAACAAAAGTGAAATTCAAGTGAAACTTGGTGACAAAGTTCTCTACAGCAAATTCGCAGGGGTTGAAATCAAGATTGAAGACAAAAACTACATAGTTGTAAGACAAACCGACATTCTTGCAATTCTAGGAGGTGAAAGTTAATGCCAAAACAAATGCTTTATGGTGAAGATGCTAGGCGTGCGCTGCAAAAAGGCGTGGATATTCTAGTAAACACTGTTAAAATAACTCTAGGGCCAAAAGGGCGGAATGTCGTTCTTGACAACAAGTTTTCAAGTCCGCTTGTCACAAATGACGGGGTGAGTATTGCGAAGGAAATTGAACTTAAAAACCCTTTTGAAAACATGGGAGCAAGCCTAATCAAGGAAGTGTCCATAAAAACCAACGATATTGCTGGCGATGGCACGACTACTGCTTCAGTTCTTGCGCAGGCGATTATCACCGAAGGCAACAAAAATTTTGCAGCGGGCGCAAATCCGATAATACTTCGCAAAGGTATTCAAAAAGCAGTCAAAACTTGCGCCGAAGAGTTGAAGCAAATCTCTAAAAAAGTCGAAAGTTCTAAAGAAATTGAGCAAATAGCAAGTATTTCTGCCGGCGATGAAGAAGTTGGAAAACTAATTGCAAGCGCTATGGAAAAGGTTGGCGCGGATGGTGTAATTACAGTTGAAGAAGGCAATTCCCTTGAAACGACTTTGAATGTCGTTGAGGGTATGCAGTTTGAAAGGGGATATTTGTCGCCTTATTTCTGTACTGACATGGACAAAATGCAGGCAGAAATTGAAAATCCTTTTATACTTTTGACCGACAAAAAAATATCTTCGATTCAAGAAATTTTGCCAATCCTTGAACAAATTGTTAAGATGGGTGAAAATCTTGTGATTGTCGCTGACGATGTCGAAGGAGAAGCACTTGCTACACTTGTTCTAAACAAACTTCGTGGCACTTTCACTTGTGTTGCCGTCAAGGCGCCAAGTTTTGGTGACAATAGGAAAGATATAATGGAAGACATCGCGATACTTACTAATGGCAATGTTGTAAGTGAGGAGTTAGGAGTTGAACTCAAAAATGTCGATG
>JAFVTB010000087.1 GCA_017503445.1 Clostridia bacterium | reverse complement strand
CTGTGGGCACAGTTACTGAAATCTATGACTATGTTCGCCTTTTGTATTCACGCATAGGCGTACCGTATTGCCCAAAATGCAACAAACCAATCAAAAAACAAACGGTTGACCAAATTGTTGACAGGATTTTGGAGTATGAAGACGGACAAAAAATTCAAATTTTGTCGCCTGTTGTGCGTGGGCAAAAAGGCGCGCAAGTGAAATTGTTTGACAAACTCCGCAAATCTGGTTTTGTGCGCGTGATGGTTGATGGCAACCTTTATATGCTGGAAGAAGACATTGTGCTTGACAAAAATGTGCGACACACAATCAGTGTGGTTGTTGACCGCATTGTGCTAAAGCCCGAAATTCGCGGGCGTGTGGTTGAAAGCGTTGAAATGGCACTTAAAGAAAGCGAAGGGCTTGTGATTTGCGCGTTTGATGACACCGAAGAACTTTTTTCAACCAACTATGCTTGCCCAGAATGTGGCTATTCAGTGGAAGAAATCACGCCGCGCTTATTTTCTTTCAACAATCCGTATGGCGCTTGTCCAAACTGCGATGGTTTGGGTGTGGTGTCAAGGATTGATGAAGGCAAGATTTTGAAAAATGAAAACCTTTCAATCAACGAAGGTGCGTTTGCTTTCAGCGGTTGGAACCCAGACACTTCAACAAATGCAAAAATCATCTTCCAAAACCTTTCAAAACTTTATGGCATTGACCTTAACGCGCCAATCAAAACACTTTCGCGCGCGCAAATTGATGTGCTTTTGTATGGCACAAATGACCGTATGAATATCAATGGCAGAAGTTATGTTTTTGAGGGCATAAGCAATAACCTTGAAAGAAGATATAATGAAACCACTTCCGTTTGGGTGAAGTTTGAACTTGGGCGTTTGTTCAGCGCACACACTTGCCCTGTTTGTGGTGGCAAGCGCCTTAATCAAAAGGCACTTTCGGTGAAGATTGATGGCAACGATATCGCCCAGCTTTGCGGTCTAACTATTGATACACTTTTGAACTATCTTCAGGATTTAAAACTTCCAGAAAAAGACACCGAAATTTCTGACCGCATTATCAAGGAAATCAATGCGCGCCTTTCATTTTTGGTGGAAGTTGGGCTTTCATATCTCACGCTTTCGCGCACTGCGGAAACCTTAAGTGGCGGCGAAGCCCAGCGTATCCGCCTTGCCACACAAATCGGCAGCGGGCTTATGGGCGTACTGTATATCTTGGACGAACCAAGTATTGGCTTGCACCAGCGCGACAACGAAAAACTTTTGGGCACACTCACCAAACTGCGCGATTTGGGCAACAGTTTAATTGTTGTTGAACATGATGAAGACACCATTCGCGCCGCCGACCATATTGTGGATATCGGTCCGTTTGCGGGTGTTCATGGCGGTGAAATCGTGGCGCAAGGCACTGTGCAAGACATTGAAAATTGCGCGCGAAGCATAACGGGGCAATTCTTAAGCGGTAAAGAAAAAATTGAAGCCCCAAAAACGCGCAGAAAGCCAAAAAATTTCCTTAAAATCACAGGCGCAAAGCAAAATAACTTGAAGAATATCAATGTTGAAATTCCGCTTGGCGTTTTTACGGCTGTTACGGGCGTAAGCGGCAGTGGCAAAAGTTCACTTATCAATGGCGTGCTTTATCCTTATCTTGCCAATGAACTTAATCGCAGTAAGCATGAACTTGGCGCATTCAAGAAAATCACGGGGCTTGAGCACCTTGACAAGGTGATTGCAATTGACCAAGCGCCTATCGGAAAAACCCCGCGCAGCAACCCTGCAACATACACAGGTGTGTTCACGGCAATCCGCAACCTCTTTGCCTCAACCCCTGATGCCAAAGAACGTGGCTATGGTCCGGGTAGGTTCAGTTTCAATATCCGCGGCGGTCGCTGCGAAAATTGTGAGGGCGCAGGCGTGAAGCAAATAGAAATGTATTTTATGCCGGATATGGAAGTGCCTTGCGAAGTGTGTAAAGGTAAGCGGTATAACAGCGAAACACTGGAAGTGCGCTTTAAAGGCAAAAATATATACGAAGTTTTGGATATGACAATTGAAGAAGCGTTGAAATTCTTTGAAAATATCCCATCAATCACCCAAAAATTGCAGGCACTTTTTGATGTTGGGCTTGGGTATATGAAACTTGGGCAGTCTG
>JAFVTB010000086.1 GCA_017503445.1 Clostridia bacterium | reverse complement strand
CAAAAGCCCCCAGTTTGCCCGTTTTGAAAGTGCGTTTCAAAATGGCAGGCTTTCGCACGCTTATCTTATTGTGGGCGAAGATTTTTCATCAAACAACGCGTTTTGCAGGGCGATGGCACTTAAACTTGTATGCCAAAAGAATATGCCTTGCCTTGAATGCGCGCCTTGTAAGAAAATTTTGGCGGGCTTTCACCCTGATGTGTTTGTTTATCCAAAGGGCAAAAGTTTTGTGGTGGCGGACAGCGAAGACATTTTGGCAAATGTTGCCATAAGGCCATTTGAAAGTAATTATAAGATTTTTTTGGTGAACGAGATTGATAAGGCAACCCCTGCCGCGCAAAACAAACTGCTTAAAACGGTTGAAGAAGCGCCAAAAAATGTGGTGTTTTTGTTCAATGCCACAAACGCCCAAAATGTTTTGCAAACCATCAAATCGCGCACTGCCCAAATCGCCATTGAAAATTACACTCAGTTGCCTTTGGAAAAGCAGCCCGATTACGCCTTTTTGGTGGATATGATTCAAAATATGCAGTCCAGCCGCCAAACACTGAAATACGCAGTGAAGTTTGCAGAAAAAACGGGTTTTTTGGCGCGCCTTGAACTTTTGGGTGAATTGTTTGAAAAAATGCTTTATGAAAAACTTGGAAATGGTGATGTGTTTGGCGCAGTGAAAAACACATATTCCGAAGGCGCAATCGCTGAAATTTTGGGGCAAATCACCCTTGCCAAACAGCAGTTTTTGGCAAATGTTGGCACAAATTTAATCACCGATAACTTGCTTTTGAAAATTTTGGAGGTGCGATTTAAATGGAATCAATCATAGGTGTTCGCGTGGCAAGCCAGCCAAAGGTTCAACCCTTTTTGGCGGATTTTGACATAAAGAAAAATGATTTTGTTGTGGTGGAAACCAAACTTGGGCTTGAACTTGGGCAGGTTGCATGCCTTCAACACAAGGCCGAAAATGTTGCCCAAAAAATCATCCGCAAAGCCACAGAGGGCGACCTTAAAAAAGCCAGCGCAAACAAAGAAAAAGCCAAAGATTTCAGCAAAAAAACCAAACAAATGATTAAAAATCTTAGGCTGGATATGAAACTTTTTGATGCGGATTTAACGCTTGATGAAAAGAAACTGATTGTCTATTTCACTGCGGAAGGCAGGGTGGATTTTCGCGAACTTGTCAAGCAAATGGCTGCGGCATTTAAGCGCAGGATTGAACTGCATCAGGTGGGCAGCCGCGATGAAGTGCAAAAATTGGGAAGCATTGGCATTTGCGGCCGCAAATGCTGCTGCGGGGCGTTTTTAACAGATTTTAACCATGTGTCAATCAAAATGGCAAAGGTGCAGGGGCTTTCGCTTATGCCAAACAACATCACGGGCGCGTGCGGCAAACTTTTGTGTTGTTTGGAATACGAAAATGAAGAATATGTTAAGATTTTCAATATGATGCCGCCTGTCAATTCAACCATAAAAACCCCCGATGGCAAAGGCACAGTGATGTTCAACAACCTTGTCAAAAAAATGGTTGATGT
>JAFVTB010000085.1 GCA_017503445.1 Clostridia bacterium | reverse complement strand
ATTGGCCTTAATTTTGTCGGTTTGATAATATGTAAACTGGATTGTGCCGCCGTTGTTATAACCGCACACACCGCCACCATAGGTGTTTGTGCTGGTGACTTGACCATAACTGTAGGCAGTATTGATTGTGCCGCCACCGTTTTGGCCGGCGATGCCGCCGACATAGTATGCACCAGTGACATTGCCTGAGTTAAAACTGTTTTCAAGTTTGCCATGGTTTTGGCCGGTTATACCACCAACCCATTGATAGTTTGTTCCTGACACAGTGCCTGTATTAACGCCATTATATATATGTCCGGCTGAAAGGTTGATGCCGGCAACTCCACCAACAGAAAGCCCAAATGTTCCGTTATTGCCGTTGATGGTTGCTTTGTTGATTGCATCGTTAACCGTGCCATTGTTGACACCCACAATGCCGCCAATATAACTGCCGGTTGCGGTGATTGTTCCACTAAAGCTTACGTTTGACACCGTGCCCATGTTGTAGCCCACAATGCCGCCCACATAATTTTCTGCGCCACTGATGGTGATATCAACATTCAAGTTTTTGATTGTTGAGCCGGTGTAGGTGTATCCAAACAAACCATAATAATCTTTTGTATTTTCGTTTGAACCTGAGCCACCACTGATTGTCAAGCCAGAAATTGTGTTGCCCTTGCCGTCAAAATGTCCGGCAAAATAGCGTTCTGCACTGTTGGTTGCATCATATCCGCCGATTGTGCGGAAAGCAACCGCCGCATCGATATCTGCGCCAAGTTCAAAATATTTGTTTGCATAGGTTTCACCGCCATTAACTTCGTTTGCAAAAGTTTGAAGATGGGTGATTGTTTTAATCACATATGCGGTTTCAGGGGTGTCACCATTTCCGCTGGCAGCATCATAATCGGCAAGTGATGTTTTTGTTTCAAATACTGAACCATCATGAATTGTTGGGAATGTAAAACTGTCATCGGTTTTCCAAACCAAATAATCTGTCACGGCCTCGGTGCTGAGTTTTGAAACATATATTTGTCCATAGTTCAATGCATCCAAAAGGCATGTTGTGTTTGTGCCGCTGATGTTTAAGGTTTTTGAAAGGATACCATTACTTGTATAAGCGCCGGTTGAATTAAGATCCTTTCTTGTTTCAGTGGTGTCGTTTTGGCCCGCAACAAATTGAATTGTTTCGCCTTCAACGTCATTCACCGTTGGCATTCCCACTTCACCTTGACCAACGCCCAGGTGCTGGAATAACTCGGCATCCTTGGCCGTGCCTTTAAGATAATATGTATACTTAAGCACACCACCGTTGTTATAACCCGTTACGCCACCAACATAAGTGTTTGAAGAGCTAACATCACCAGCGTTGTAAACGTTCATGATCGTGCCGCCGCCATTTTGGCCGGCGATGCCGCCAACATAGTATGCACCGCTGGCTGTGCCAACGTTAAAGCTGTTTTCAATTGTGCCATGGTTTTGGCCAACAAGGCCGCCAACCCATTGATAATTTGTGCCTGTCACGGCGCCCTGGTTTACAAGGTTATAAACTTTGCCCGCTGAAAGGTTGATCCCCACAATGCCGCCAACTGAAAGGCCAAAGGTGTCATTTTCGCCTTTCACGGTAACATCGGTGGTGGTAATTGCGGCTGAAACTTTGCCGCCGTTTACACCCACAATGCCGCCAATATAGCTGCCTGTTGCGGTGACATCAACACTGCTGGTGATGTCGGTGATTGTGCCGGTGTTATAACCCGCAACTGCGCCAACATAGTTTCCACCAGTGATTGCTCCGGTAATTTTAACTTTTTTGATTGTGCCAGCGTTATATCCAAACAATGATGCATAATCTGCATTTGCGCTTGCAAGAGATGAAATTGTGATTAACTGATCATTGCCATCAAAAATTCCCTCAAACGCACGCCCAACAGAGTTTGTTGAATCATATCCACCAATTGGTGTCCAGTTTGTAAGAGTGATTGGGGCGTCAACCCTGAAATAAATGCCAGTATATGGATCTCCGGCATTCACACCGTTTGCAAGGTTGATCAGATGTTGGGCTGTATTGATAATGTACGGTGATGATGCAGTTCCTTGTCCACCACCCCCTGCAAAGCCCACAAGGGTTGGGGCAGTTGGCTGGATTGTTACGGCCGTTGATTGTGTGCCAACAACAATTGTGTTTTTTGAAAAAGAAAAACCGCCATCATTGCTTGAAGAACCTTCGGGAACAGAATTGCGATAATATGCAGCATACTCCTCCCCAAGGTTTTCGTTATTGGCGATTATATCAGAAACGGTCACTTCTTGACCAACATAAAGGGTTTCAGTGAATGACAAAGTTTGCCCATCGTTGAATGGGTCACCAATTGTGAATTCAATGTCATAATTTTTTGCAAAGCTTGCATAAATCCGCGAAACATCTTCACCTGCGGCAAAAGCATAAACCGGCTTATCGCTGAGTTTTTCATTGTGGCTTTCATCGGTGAAAAAGCCCACAAAGCTGTATCCTTCGTTGGCTTGGGCCTTAAGAGTGGTGGTTTGTCCAACCCTTAGGGTTTGTGCAGAATTTGCCCCCACATTTTCACCATTCATAAACACGC
Organism: Clostridia bacterium; assembly: GCA_017503445.1. Lineage (GTDB taxonomy): Bacteria > Bacillota > Clostridia > Christensenellales > UBA1242 > UBA5489. The sequence goes on along the minus strand of JAFVTB010000085.1, from coordinate 6,712 downwards.
GGCCACCATTGATGGCATTGTGATATGTGCCATTATCAGTTGACATAACCGTGATGCCAAGTTCAGTGGTTTTTGAATATGAAGTTACGGTGTGAATGCCAACGCCCAAAAGCGCAAAGCCCAAAATTGCCACCAAAACAAATTTGATGATTGATTTGATTTTTGCGTTTTTGTGAAGTTTTGTTTCAGACATACTGAATCCCCTTTTCAAATTGTGCAAGATTGGAAAATTGCCTTTCGACAATATTCGATATTTCCATAATTATTGTAACAAAATACGAAAAAATTAGTCAAGCAAAAACGCATGGCTTTTATGTTTTTTTTATATTTTTTTATACACTTAAAATCGCCAAAATTTTGCCAATATTTTATCATGCGAAATTCAGCAAATTTTATGCAAAAAAAATGCAAAATTAAAAATGATTGTAATCAAAAAACACATCGTTTTGCGGGCAAGGGTTTTTCAAAGAAAACGCCAAATAAAAAAACGCCGTGAAATCACACGGCGGAACGATTATTCTTCATAAATAAACTCGATATCCTTTATCTTAACTTGGTCACCTTCTTTCATGCCTTTTTCTTTCAGTTTATCAATGATTCCATCGCGTTTTAAGCGCATTTGGAAATATGAAAAACTGTTGAAGTCTGAAAGCACAATGCCGCGCACAAGGTTGTCAACATAACCACCTGAAACCACGAAAGTTCCATCATCCGCGCGGATGATTTCAAGACTGGTTTTATCGCGCTTATCAAAGTTTGTTTCTTCAATTTCAATTGCGGGCGGACGCGGAATTTTTTCAAGGTTTTGCCACACAATATTTTTCAAATTTTCAAGCCCGGAATTTGTGATTGAAGATATTGACAATATAATCGGTGCGGCGCCATTTTTCGGCATGATTTTTTTCTTAAAGTCCGCAATCTTTTGGTCAAGAATTTCAGGGGCTATAAGATCAGTTTTTGTCAGCACAACAATTTGCGAAAGTGCGGCAAGTTTTTGTGAATATTTTTCAAGTTCTTGATTGATTGTGAAATAATCTTGAACTGCATCGCGGCCTTCACTTTCAGACAAATCCACAAGATGCAAAATCAACCGAACGCGTTCAATATGTTTTAAAAATTCATGGCCAAGACCAACGCCTTCACTTGCACCCTCGATAAGCCCCGGAATATCCGCCACAACAAAACTGTTGTCATAATATTGCACAACACCAAGGTTTGGCACAAGGGTTGTGAACGCATAGTTTGCAATTTTGGGACGGGCATTTGAGATCACTGACAAAAGTGTGCTTTTGCCAACATTTGGATAACCCACAAGCCCAACATCAGCAATGGTTTTAAGCTCCAAAATCACTTCGCGTTCTTTGGTTTCTTCGCCCATTTGCGAAAATCGTGGTGCTTGGCGCGTGGCGGTTGCAAAAAAGGCATTTCCGCGCCCCCCAAGGCCACCCTTCACCGCCGTGAAAAGATCACCATCTTCACGAAGATCAGCAATCACCTTGCCACTTTCAGCATCGCTTATCACAGTTCCGCAAGGCACATCAATCACAACATCAGCCCCACTTGCGCCGGTTTTGTGTGTTCCACTGCCATCTTTGCCATTTTCGGCAACAAATTTGCGTTTATACTTAAAACCATAAAGCGTGTTTTGATGGTTTGATGCACGAAAAATAATGTTGCCACCCGCGCCACCATCACCGCCATCAGGGCCGCCATTGATTGTTAATTTACTGCGATAAAAAGACACACAGCCCTTGCCGCCATTGCCTGCTTTTATGGTTATTTTAACTTTATCAAGAAACATTTTTTATCCTTTTTTTTGAAAATATTTGCAAATTGATTGAAATGGGCAATCCGTGCATTTTGGGTTTTGCGCTTTACAAGTGTAGCGACCAAAAAGCACCATTTGAAGATGCGTTTTTGCCCAATTTTCTTTTGGAAAGAAGTTTTTTAATGCCGCTTCGCATGCATCGGGCGATTTTTCATCGCCAATGCCAAGGCGGTTTGCAACGCGAAAAACGTGTGTATCCACCGCAAAAGCAGGAATATTAAACGCCTCGGCAAGCACAACACTTGCGGTTTTGCGCCCAACACCGGGAAGAGTTGTAAGTTCTTTCATCGTGCAAGGCACTTTGCCATCAAAGTTTTCAATAAGCGATTTTGAAAGTGCAATCAAGTTTTTTGCTTTTGTGCGAAAAAAACCAAGTGAATAAATTTCTTTACCCAATTCGTCGACAGAAAGATTTGCAAATTCTTTGGCAGAAGGATATTTTTGAAAAAGCGAATTGGTGACCTTGTTGACGCGCGCATCTGTGCATTGCGCCGAAAGCACAACCGCCACCAAAAGTTGAAAAGGCGTTTGAAAATTTAGTTCGCACACAGGGTTTGGCACAAGGCAATCAAGCGCCGCTTGAATATCCATCATAGGGAAAATATATCACAAGTTGCGCCATTTGGCAAGCCAAAGAATTGAATTTTTTGCCAAATGCTTGACCTTGTTTTTTTAAAAGTGTTAAAATTGGGCATGGAGGAACATTTTGAAACAAGAAACACTTAAAAATATCATTATTGGGGTTTTGGCATGCCTTTTGGTTGCCGTGATTTGCCTTTATCCGGTGATTACGGCCCCACAAAACCTTTCAAACACAATCCCAACATTTAACAACAATCCAAGTGGACAAAACCCGGTGGTGTTTGATGAAAACGCCACCCGAAGCGATATGGCAGAAGAATATTTGGGTGCAATTGCAACAGTGAATATTGTGAAGATGGCAACCGGGTCTTCTGTTGGATTTGGAAGCGGCATTGCGGTTGCAGACGGCGGATATTTGGTGACAAACTTTCATGTGGTTACGAATGTTGTAACAAATCCTGAAACATATTCACTTTCCTTGACCATGCAAGTTGATGGAGATTTGACAGAAGATGTTGGCGCAGAACTTTTATGGTATAACGCCAACCTTGATGTTGCAATTTTGAAAAGTGCACAAAACTTTGATTGCTTTGTGGAAATGGCAGACCGTTGGATCAACCCAGCACAAGGTGATAAACTTCGAATTGCCGAAGAAATCTGGACACTTGGCACACCATTTAAACAAGAATACTTTGGCAGTTATTCACAGGGCACAATATCAAGCGCAGATATGCGCATATGTACAACCAGTATAGCCAGCACCTACTTCACCCACAGCAACATGATCCAGCACACTGCGCCAATTTCAAGCGGTAACAGCGGTGGCCCACTTTTTGACAATGCGGGAAAACTTATTGGACTTAACACCTGTGGCCGCGTAAGCACAGACAATGCAGAAGCCAACAACCTTTTCTTTGCGGTGCCAATATATCCAATCACACTTGTGATTGAACGAATTATTGCCCAAGACCAAGATGCTGAAGCAGATGCTTGGCAAACCCCAAAATTAAATATTTTGGCATATGACCGCAACAGCGAGAACTTGAAAGCAATAATGTTTCATTCACACAACAAGGCGCGTATATTTATTCAGTTGGCACAACAACAAAGGCATACGCGGCGGGGCTTCGCGACAAATTTGTGATCACGGCAATTGGTGATGAAAATTGCACAGGCGAAACTGACCCAAGTTTTGCAAAAATTGATCTTGTCCACGACCTTGCCTATAAACTTATGAAATACAACAGCGGCGATAAGGTGAAAGTGTTTTATAAATATGGCCTTCAAACTTTTGACACCGTGATTGAACTTGATTAGGGAGAAAAATGATAAAAAAACAAATTGCCATTGATTTTGGTGGCGGGTTTTTAAGAATTTATGAAAAAAATGTGGGCTTTGTGTTTGCACAGCCCGCACTGATTGCCGTGGAAAAACGCGGCAAAAAATATGCCATTGTTGCAACTGGTGACAAAGCCGAGGCGTTTCAGGATGAAAACAATTTGCTGGTGTTTTCCCCAATTGCGGAAGGCGTGATACAAAGTGTGGAATATGCCACGGCGCTGCTTAAACGCGCACTTGTAACACTTTATCCACAAAAACAGCTTTCGGGAATATTCGCGTTTGTGGCTGTGCCATCGGGACTTGACGCGGAAGAAAAAACCAAATTTTTAAAAACGTGTGCAAATGCGGGGCTTGGACACCTTGACATTGCCGACAGCACGGTTTGTGCACTTCTTGGCACAGATGTGAACCCCGAAACACCCGTTTTGATGATTGACCTTGGGGCAACAAAATGTGATTTCCAAATTTTGAAAAATTTTGAAATTCAAAAAAGCGCCACACTGGGGCTTGGGGCAAATTCCATCCAAAATGCCATTATTCAAACCCTTTGGGAAGATATGGACCTGTATATCACCCCGCAGACAGCAAAAGATATCCAAACAAATCTTTGCAGTTTGTTTTCAAGCGATGCAAAAAGCTTGCAAATTGCCGCAATCCACACCAAAACCAAGGAAGCCATCACTAAAACCCTTATGGCGCAAAAAGTGCACCCCATTGCAAAAGGTTTTTTTGAAGAAGTTGCCCTTGTGGCAAAAACAATGCTGGAAGAAACACACCCAAACAAAGTTGAAAGCATTATCTTTTCGGGCGGGCTGGCGAATATCACAGGGCTTGAAAAATTCATGCTAAAGCATTTTCCAAATGTGCAAATCATTATTCCCCAAAACCCAGAAAATTGCGTGTTGGTTGGGCTTTCAAAACTGATTTAATCTAACAAAATCTGAGGTGATTTTTGATAATCCCCTCTTTTTTTTGTTTCAAAATATCTTAAAATCATAAAGCCACTTTATAAGGAGGGCGAATTATGGCAAGAAAAATATTAATCACCAGCGGCAAAGGCGGCGTGGGCAAAACCACCGTTTGCGCAAACCTTGGGGTGCGCCTTGCAAACTTGGGATTTCGCGTGCTTTTGGTGGACACAGATATTGGGCTTAACAACCTTGATGTTGTGATGGGCATTGAAAACAAAATTGTATTCACCCTAACCGATGTGATTGCAGGCAAATGCCGCCCAAAACAAGCACTTGTGGAAGATGACCGCTTCCCCACACTTTTTGTAATGCCATCAGCTGAAAGCACGCCAGATATTCAAATCACCGCCGAAAAGATAAGTGATGTTCTTGCCCGCCTTGACCAAATGTTTGATTATATCCTGATTGATTGCCCCGCGGGGATTGGCAACGGCTTTCACCGCGCCGCAGCATGCGCCGAGGAAGCCATTGTGGTTGTCACACCACATATATCCAGTCTTCGCGATGCCAGCAAAGTTGTGGCAAAACTTGGAAACTTTCACCTTTTGAGCATCAATCTTGTGATAAACCGCGTGCGTGGTGATATGCTTTTAAGCGGAGAAATGATATCCGTTGAAAAAATTATGGAAATTTTGGATGAAAGCATTTTGGGTGTCATCCCAGATGATGATGCACTTGGGGCGCTTTCAACAATTGGGGCGTTTTCTTTTGGCACAAGCGGAACAAGGGCCTTTGCAATTTTGGCAGAAAACTTGCAAAATGGCGGTCGAAAGATTTATGACTGCACATATCGATATCGCGGAATGGTTGGCACAATCCGCAGAAATTTAAGAAGGAGGGTTTAATGACTTCACTTGCAGAACAAACATCCATGCGGCTTCAAAATGTGCTTTCGCGCGATAAAAACCAACAGACAACCAACATCACCGCGGCCCTTAGGGCAGACCTTGAACACCTTTTGGGCGAATATCTTGACCTTAAGAACCTTGAACTTTTGCTTGAAAGCAGCGAAAGTGGTTTTATTTTAACAATTTTTGCGCGGGCAAGAAGCATAAGAAATTTCAAACATATTTAATCATAAAAAATTGCGCATTTTCGTATGATATTTTATGAAAAAATTTGCACTTCATCCGCTTTTTTTGCTGCTTGGCATTGGCATGATTTTGTGCGGCTTTGCATGGGTGTTTTTCACATATCTTTTGGTGGCGCTTTTGCATGAGGCGGCACACGCAACTGTTGCGCGGAAACTTGGATATTCTTTAAGCGGTTTATATCTTATGCCCTATGGCGCGGGGCTTAGTTTAAGCCAGCATTTTGCCGATGAAAAAGATGAAATTTTAATCGCCGCCGCAGGGCCAATTTTTAATTTTGCACTGGCTTTTTTCACAATTTCACTTTGGTGGATTTTTCCATCAATTTTTGGGGCAACCCAACACTTTGTTTATGCAAATATCATCACGGGCATGCTGAATCTTTTTCCGGCATATCCCCTTGATGGCGGGCGAATTTTGACATCGATTTTAACCATTAAAAACCATTCTCGAAAGCACGCACTTCGGGTGTGTTTTGTTTTCAATTATGCACTTGCGGGAATTTTTGTTGTGATTTTTCTTTCAAACATATTTGAGAACATAACATTTTTGATTTTTGCAATATTTGTTTTTCTTGGCACGCTTGATAGCAAATTTGCTGGCAATTACACACTTAAAAACTTTCCGTTTTTTGAAGGCAATTTCCCTCAAGATGGGCAAGTTGCCATACATCAATTTGCAATCACGGATGAAACTGAAATATATAAGCTTGCGCGATATTTGAAAAAAAACAAACTTAATCTTGCATATGTGATTGACGCCAACCATAAAATCAAAATATTGAATCAAAGCACAATCATAAACCTTTTTTCCAAATATCCCGCACACACAAAAATTAAAGAAATAATAAAAAATTGACAAAAAATAAATATTATTGCAAAAAATAATAATATTTTATT
>JAFVTB010000084.1 GCA_017503445.1 Clostridia bacterium | reverse complement strand
CTTCGCAAACACCTGCGCCTTGCGCGGGCGCCTCCAACAAATATGCCATTCCCAGGTCATATGTCACGCAAAGCATTTCTTTGTTTGGAAGCAGGTTAAGCTGGGCGCGCTTTTTTTCAAGATAGGCAATGCTGTGGTCAAAGCCCAAAATTTCGCCATTATCCAAAAATTTGATTGCGGTTGCATCTTTGTTTATAATAAATGCACGGATGTGGTTTTTGGTTTCGCACTCGTTGGAATAAAGCCCCCAAAAAATCCACTTTGTTGGCACGCAAAGACTTTGTAAATGTCTTAAACTTTCGCTTGAATTTTTTCCTGCCATTTCAACACCTTCTTGCAATAATCATAAAACACTTGGGTAAATTTGTCAATACCCCAAAAATTTCACAAAAAAACCTTGAATAATACAAAAAATTTGCTATACTATATTAAAGGAGATAAACATGAATAAAACAAAACGCGGCTTGCAATTGGCGGCCGGAATTGTGGGGATTGTTGGGGCGGCAATTCTGTTAATCAGTTCAATCTACACAATGATTTTCTTTGGGGCGTTGTTTGAAGGTGTAAGCGCCGATGAAGCAGGCGTTGCCCTTTTGATGGTGTCTTTGGGGCTGGTGGTTGCATTAAGCGTGGCAATCATTATCCTTTGCGCAATGCTTTGCCGTAATCCGGAAAAAGATGGCAAAGTGCGTGATTTTAAGGGTCTTACAATCGCGGCACTTGTGCTGAACCTTTTCTTGGTGATTTCGTACATCATTTCATTCAGTTTCTACATTCTTATTCCACTCACAGTGTCTGGCCTTTTGATTGCTGTGCTTTGCCTTAAGCACCCTGCAAATCAACCAGCGCCCGCGCAAACTGCGTCACAAATTGAAGAAAAAGACGAATAAAAAAAATTCAGCCAAATGGCTGAATTTTTTATTCGGCGCGAAGGGCGACAACAGGGTCTTTCTTTGCGGCAATGCGTGCAGGGATAAGCCCGGCAATGAATGTAAGTGCAACAGAAATTGCCACCAAAATCACTGCGCCAACAATTGGCAACATTGCAACGCCTGATATGCCTGCAACGCTTGAAAGCACGATGTTGATTGGGATTGTAAGCAGTCCTGCAACAACCACGCCCAAAAGCCCGCTTGAAAGGCCGATAAGGAAGCTTTCGGCGGTGAACACGCGCTTGACATCTTTTTTTGATGCGCCAACGCTGCGCAAAACGCCGATTTCTTTGGTGCGTTCAATCACGGAAATATATGTGATGATGCCAATCATTATTGAACTTACCACCAACGAAACCGCCACAAATGCAATTAAAACATAGGTGATTGCACTGATAATTGTGCTGATTGAACTCATCATTGTGCCAACGGTGTCGCTGTAGGTGATCACTTTGCTGTCTTCGCCAAGGGCAACACACGCCTTGTTGTATTCGGTTATCACATTTGCAATAACTTCCTTATCTTCAAACTTGGTTGGATAAAGATATATTGAAGTTGGGTTGTTGGTGTCCACATATCCAAGTGATGCCAAAACATCGGCTTGCTGCGCAAGAGCAGAAGTTGAGGTTGTGTCAAACGCTTCGCCCGTCAGCACATTTGTTGTTGTGTTGGCCTTTTGTGCGGCGATGAGGTTGCTTGCATTGTTACGTTCAATCACAAGGTCCGTCAGCGCGCTGGTGTATGCCACCGCGGTTGAAATGCTTGCATTTGTAACGTCAGCTTTTGGCCTTATAAGCCCCGCAACGCGAATGCTTATCGTGTTTGCGTCATCGGCATAAAGCGCGGCAACGCGGCTTTGATATTCGCTTGGGTTGGTGGTTTTAAGTGTGCGGATATCCACATATTTTCCGTCATTGTTGATATCCTGAAAGAAACTGCTTTCCAAAATAAGTTTGTATTCAAGCCCCAAAATGTCGTCATATGTGAAAGATGTGTTGATTGGTGCAATTTCTTGGTCATTATTGATATAGTTATCCATATAACTTGTCAAAAGGTTTTGATCAATAAGCCCAAGCCCCATAAGGGTGTAATCCGTCAGTTGATTGTTCTTATCCAAAACAATCATAACTTCGTTGGCTTCGTTTGCCCATTGGCTGCCATTGCCCACAAGTTCATATTGGCTTTGCAAAAATGTTTGATTATCCAGCATTTCACCCCAAAATTCATTGCTGTAAAACGAACTTGTGTTTCCAAACATATAATTCAAAAGCCCAAAGCGCATTTGCTGGTCTTCCGTCATATTTGGGTGGGTGATTGCGTATTCAGTGATTTTATCTGCAAACACGGTGCTTGGATTCACGCAGGTCAGCCCGTTTTCAGGGCTTGTGAAAAACGCATTTATGTTCACAGGATATTCATATTGGATTGCGGTGGTGTAGCCCTCAAGTTTTTCTGCGCCTTCGCTGTCAAGATATGTCTTAAAACTTGCCAAATCGTTCTTTTGTGAAGATGTGTTGAATTCTTGAAGCATTGTTGTCAATTCATTTTTGGTGTAAACCTTATCCATATTGGTTGCGCTTTGCCCAGTGGTTGATGAAAAAAACATTTGCATAAGGTTTGAAACATCATAATCTTGATTTGAAAGCGTGATTGGATAGGAACTTAAGGTTTCTTGCTGCATTTTGTTTACATAGTTTGAAAACCCGCTTGAAATTGCCAAAATCAGTGCAATGCCGATAATGCCGATGCTTCCTGCAACCGCCACAAGCGCAGTGCGCGCTTTTTTGGTCATAAGGTTTTTAAAACTCAAACTCATCGCGGTGAAGAAACTCATGCGTTTTTTGGTTGATTTCTTCGGTTCCTCTTTATATTCCGTCTTGCGCGGGTTGTATGGCTGGGTGTCGCTTTGGATTTTGCCGTCCAAAAGGCGCACAATGCGCGTTGAATATTTTTCGGCAAGTTCAGGGTTATGCGTCACCATCACCACAAGGCGTGTTTTGGAAATTTCTTTCAACACTTCCATAATCTGCACGCTTGATTCGGTGTCCAGCGCGCCCGTTGGTTCGTCGGCAAGCACAATTTCGGGGTCGTTTACCAATGCACGTGCAATGGCAACCCTTTGCATTTGCCCGCCCGAAAGTTGATTTGGGCGATTCTTAAGTTTGTCGCCAAGCCCAACGCGCTGCAATGCCTCTGTGGCGCGGCGCTTGCGTTCTTTTTTGTCCACGCCAGAAAGCGTCAGTGCAAGTTCAACATTTTGAAGTACCGTTTGATGTGGAATAAGGTTGTAACTTTGAAACACAAACCCCACGCGATGGTTGCGATACGTGTCCCAATCCTTATCCGTGAAATCTTTTGTGGATTTGCCTTCAATCACAAGGTCACCAGTTGAGTATCGGTCCAGCCCGCCAATAATGTTCAAAAGCGTGGTTTTGCCGCAACCACTTGGCCCCAAGATTGAAACAAATTCACTTTTCCTGAAACTTACAGAAACATCGTTCAGTGCGCCAAACTTCACACTGCCCGTTTGATATGTTTTTGTAATATTCTTAAGTGAAAGCATTTTTTCCTCCTTAAACAAAAAGATATTATTTTTCTTGTAAAAATGTT
>JAFVTB010000083.1 GCA_017503445.1 Clostridia bacterium | reverse complement strand
GCGCTTTTGGGAAAACTTGATTTAAACGGCGAAGAAATTTTGATTGCCAAGCCGCAAACTTATATGAACTTAAGTGGCAATGCCGTTTTGGAAATAAAGAAAAAATACAATATCAAAAACCCCGACATTTTGGTTGTGGTTGATGACATTGATTTGCCTGTTGGCACGTTCAGATACAAAAACGGCGGAAGCGGCGGCACACATAATGGTATGCGCAACATCGTTGCCCAAATTGGCGCAGATTTTCCGCGCATCCGCGTTGGGATTGGCAAGCCCGATGATGGCACGCCGCTTGTGGATTTTGTGCTGGCAAAACCAAGCGCGGAAAAGCAAAAAATCTTTGCCGAACTTGCCGATGTTCTGGTGGAAATAATTGCAGAAAAATTGGTGCAAAATGTTTGATTTTTTAAAGGAAATTGATTGCCAAAAACTTTTGGCAGTGAAGAAAAAGTTTGATGGCGGCGAAAGGCAAATTGTTATGGGGCTTAACAGTTTTGCCGCTGGTTTTTTTATTGGCACAATGGGGCGCGGCGGCGCAGTTGTGGCAAAAGATTTGGTGTCCAGCGGCAAGATTGCTGCGCAGCTTGCGGGTTTTGGTTTCAATGTCAAATTTTTAACCGGCACATTTGAAAATTCAATGGGGCTTGTGGACGAAAATTTGCGCGATGATTTTTATGCCGGCTTGGGTGATTTATGCCTTCACAAAATTGATTTTTTGGTTGCAATGCCAAATGCGCTTTTTCAAAAAATTCCATCAAAAAAAGCGTTTTTACAAAACATCATTTCGCTTCATCAAAATCAAACTTTGGATATGGCGCTGCTTATCAAACGGCTTGTGGAAGTGGGATATCATCGCACAGACGGCGTGTATGTACGCGGTGATTTTGCAGTGAAGGGCGACACCATTTTGCTTGCCCCAATCGGTTGTGAAAACTTGCTTCGCATCGAATTTTTTGATGATATTGTTGAAAAACTTTCACTGCTTTCATTTGATGACAAAAAGTTTGTTTCAACGCCTGAAAATTTTGATATTTTGCCGCGCGAGTTGCCTGCAGAAAACGCAAATATTTTATCTTATGTGGACAAGGTTTTTATTGATGAACCCGCGCAAATTGAAACCGCGCTTGAAACCTTTGACCACGCGGAAAATTTCTTGCCGCAAAGCGATGTTTTTGCAGATTTGCCAAAATCTTCAATCGCGTTTGTAAATATCGTGAAAGATACATTTTTCAAACCAGATTCTTATGCGCATTTTTCTGCAGAAAACGGCAAAAATTATCTTTATAATTTCAAAGAACTTGCTGAAGACCTAAAAATTTATGCAGGCGGCGGGAAAGAAATTTATTTCTTTTGCAAAACAGCCGAAAATGCAAAGCGCTTGAATGCATTTTTGGAAGAAAACTTTGTTTTTGCGCAAAGCATAAGCGGCGCGCCAACCCATATTCATATTGTGGAAGATTTCTTGCCATACACCGTGCATTTGCATGATGCAAACGCAATCTTTTTTGGCACATACAATTTGTTTGCCAAAGAAAAAACATCAAAAACCGCCAAAAAGGCAAAAATTTTCATTCCAAAAGTCAACGAATTTGTTGTTCATGATGTGCATGGCATTGGTAAGTGTGTGGGCATTGAAAAGCTTGCACTTTCCGGATTTGAAAAAGATTATATCATCATTGAATATGCTGGCGGCGACAGGTTCTATTTGCCCAGCGAGCAGGCCGATGCACTTTCGCTTTATTCCACGAGTGAAGAAAGCCCAAAATTGAACAAACTTGGCGGCGCAGATTTTGCGCGCGTGAAGGAAAAGGTTTATAAAAGTGTTAAGGAAATGGCGTTTGACCTTTTGAAACTTTATGCCGCGCGTGAAAAAGCCAAGGGCGTGGTGTATGCCAAAGATGATTATTTGTCAGAGCAGTTTGATGATGCCTTTCCGTTTGAAGAAACCCCCGATCAACTTCGCGCCATTGC
>JAFVTB010000082.1 GCA_017503445.1 Clostridia bacterium | reverse complement strand
ATGACCCTGTGATTTATACAACCGATTATGGTCTGGATATAAAATGGCGCTTGACGGGCTTGCCGGTATCTTCAAATGACATTGCAATTATGCAAACTGGGGAAAAATTTGCAGGTTATGCATATTTTACAACAAAAGGATATAATAACCAAGATGTCAACTGGGTGATAATTGGTTATTCCAATCAAACTTTCAATTTGTCGGGTGTGATAAATCTTTCCCCGTTTATAAATTATTACTCAGAATATTCAAATTCTAATCTTAATATATTGCAAATACAAGACACTGATGCAGCTACTGAAATTTATGATGCTCACATAAATGGACCAGCCACCTTTTATGGTGATTTGTCAACCGCAAAACTTAAATCAGCCCTTTTCCCAAATGCTAAGCCATCAGATGAACTTGAGGGGAATGAAGTTCTTTGCTTTGCGCAAGGTTTAGTAACAAATTCTTCAGGTTCAAATAAGGCAACTTTTGGCGGCAATAACAAATATTCAACATCAAATTTAAGAACAGTGATGAATACTTATCACACTGATTATTTGCAATCGTTGCCAATTGAGCCACAACCTTTAACAACAATATATTTAAGTGCAAAAGATACTGATGCCACAAATGAATATCTTTTCCCACTTGCATCGCGCCGTCAAGCAACGATTGATAGTGCAACTGTTATAGAAAATTTTGTTTACAGCACATATTTAACCACTGGCTATGGTGGCAATATGGACGTGGGCGCCTATTGGTGGTTGCGCTCAGGTAACGCCTCACGTTCTGACCGCGCAGTCATTGTTAGAGATACTGGTGATGGAATCCAAGACGGCTATTACACCAATTGCGCTGTCGGTCGATCTAACGGTCTTCGCCCCGCCTTCGTTTTGAAAATTTAATCACATTTCTTTAGAAATTTATTTTAATGAAGTCGCTTCGCTAATGAAGTCGCTTCGCTAATGAATAATGAAGTGTTCACTTCGTGAACATGAAATTTGCAAGCAAATTTTAAAGGAGTGTGATATAAGCGAGTTAATTTTAAAACCCTATTTATTTAGTTAGTTTATGATGTTAAAAAATTCCGCATTTGCGGAATTTTTTCATAACGCCAGCGGGGATTCCCGCTATTTGATTTTCATGCGTCTTCTTAACAGGACAATTGTAACTGTTAGCCCTGCTGCGGCAAGCACGCCACCAACGATAAGCAGGATTGAAACGGTGTTAAGCGGTTCAGTTTTGGTGACTTTATAACTGTAAAGCAAGCTGTCTGAACTGTTATAAACCTGTACGAAATATGTGCCTGTTTGGGTGATTGGCATATTGCAGTAGAAGTTTCCATCAAGGTCGTCAAGATATTCTTGATTTATGATCACAACATCATTGCCAATCACAACCTTGCATTCGCCAAGGTCTTGATAAAGGTCATAGGCATTGAATTCAACAACAATTTTGTTTGATGTGCTTTCGCCCTCATTGATTGAAACATGAATTGGCACGGCGCCAACGGCCTTGATTTTGAATTCAAATTCAAAGTTTTCTGGCACAAGGTTATTTTCTTCAGCAATCAAAAGGCCGCTGTTGGTTTTGATTTGCACCTTGTATGTGCCTGCGCCTGTTTTTTCATCATAAAGTGAAATTGAAATTGTTTTTAATGGGTCATTTTCATTTAACCCATAAAGCCGTTTAAGGGAAGAGGTGATATCTGCATCGTTTTTGACAACTTTTGCAATTTCATAGCTGCCATACTCGCTGAATTCAAACACGCTTTTGAATTCTTGGCTTGAAAGGATAAGGAATTCATACGCTTCTTGGCGAAGTTCTTTATTATCCACTCTTGCATTGAAGAACACGCGATAGAAGCCGGTTTCCGTAATGTTATACACGCCGTTTTCTGGGGCAACAGTGATTGGTTGATCGTTTTTATAAACCACAATGCTTGGTTTGCCGCCAACTTCATAAACATTTGCAAGTGCGTTGTCAAGTGTGATGGCAACTTGGTCATTATAAATTGCGTTTTGGATTGGCGCGTTGCCGTTAATCAAAAATGCCACACCCTTGATAAAGCGAATCTTATAGAAATATGATTGTTCGATATTTTTTGAATCAATGAAAAGTTGTGTGTTGCCTGCAAGGTCAGTGAAGGTGATGGTGTAGTAACCACTGTTTTTTAAATCAAATGTTGTTGTTTGTGATTTTCCACCTTTTACAATCCAAGTTTGATTTGCAGCGGTGATGGTTGCAGTGATGACATTTTCTGGGATTGCATAAAAACTGTTGAATTTCACGGTGATTTTGTCAACATCGGCATCGCTTTGGGTGATTGTGATAAATTCCTGTGTGTCCAAAAGTGTGCGGCTTAGCCCATCATTAAGTTCATACGCAAACATGCTGTTTGTGATGATTGAATTGGTTTTTGGGATATAAGACACAGCAATTGTGGTTTGATATGGTGAGATGTTGTATGTTGCAGCATAATCAAAGTTTGAAAGTTGATAAACATATGTTGTGCATTCGTTTGCATCAATGCGCTGTGTGCTTTTGATTTGCATATATTGATTTTTGTTCAAGAAGATTGAATGTTCATCGTTGACGATATAATGCTGATAGCAATCGATATTGCCATAGGTGAACACATTACCTGTGGTTGTGGCCTTCACAAATGTGCCGCTTTCGCCATCGCGCACCAACACTTCATAAAACGCTGCGCCAGATTCGCTTATCACAAATGTGTTTGAAGAAAGAAGATAAAGGTTTGCATCAATTTTGGCGAAGATTTTAACTTCGTATGTGCCTGGCTGTTCCACAATGGTGCCGGATGTTAAATCTTTTGTTTGATCATCAAATGTCAAGGTTGAAGTATAATCAA
Organism: Clostridia bacterium; assembly: GCA_017503445.1. Lineage (GTDB taxonomy): Bacteria > Bacillota > Clostridia > Christensenellales > UBA1242 > UBA5489. Next base: position 5,168 of record JAFVTB010000082.1, on the reverse strand, counting down.
ACATAAAGATTGAAACATCGCTTGCGGTGGTGATTGCGTTTGGAAGGGCAGGTACCAAGATTGTAAGCTGCTCTGTATAAATGGCATCTTCCATAAACACAGAATCATAATTTTTATCCTTTAAATCCAAGATTGGGGCAAGGTTGTTGATAAGGATTCTGTCTTCAACAATGTTTTCGCCGGTGGCATCATATTGATCCATAAGGGTGATTTCAAATCTGATGGCGCTTCCGGTGTAATCACCCGCAAAAAGGTTTTGTGCTGGGGCATAAAGCATAAGTTGCTTCACGGTTTCATGGAGAGAGCTGGTTGAAATGCTGCAAAGCACGTTTGTGCCATCGGTGATGGTGTAGTTTGATTGACTTGAAATTGGAATGCCATATTGTGATGAAAGTGCATCGTTCACTGGCATCCATTTTGCTTGGCCATCTTCAATTTTCAGGATAAATATTTTGATATATGCAAAATAATCTGCGCTGCTGTAATTATATATTATATTGCTTTTGCCTACAATCCAATTGTTGGTTGATTGCTGGCCATCAACCATTTGGGTGATCAGCATTGTGCCAAGGTGATTTTTCACTTTTTGATCTTCATCCAAAACAAAACTTCCAACGGTGTGATGCTGGGTGTATTTGTTGCCATAATTGTCAAAGAAAACATAAGAATATGCAAGTTCTGGGTTTGTGATTTGGAATGAAAGTGTGTTGCCACTTCCAAAAACTGTAACCGCATTGTTTGATGCAAATGTGTTTTGGCTTTGGTAAATCACAACATATCTATCGCTTGCGCTGTTATAACTTGAAATTGTGATATTTTGCAAAAAGTGCTTCACATTGCCGCTTTTTGCAGAAATTTGAATTCCTTCGCCACTTGAAAGTAAGGTGTAGGAAAGTTCGGCATTTGATGTGTAAAGATTAAAGGTGATGTTTTGACCTGTGATGGTGTCTTTCAAAAGAAGGGTATGGGCGCTTTCCGCGGTGAAGTTCAAAAGGTTTGAAATATTCACAATTTCTGCGCTTGATGTTTGGGTGGTCATTGAAGAAAATTTGTATGCTTGGCCATTTTGAAGGGCGCTTGACAAGAAATATATTTCCCCATCAAGTGCAAATTGCAAGAATTTGTATCCATAAAGGTCAAGGTTTGTCACTTTAAGGAAATTTTTTGCATAAACATCTTGATTTGATTGAAGATTATTGAACGTGATTGCATTTTTTTGTTCAACATCAGTTGGTTCGCTGGTGTATTGAAGCACAGTGTGGTCTTGTCCACTGGCAACAAAGATAAGATATATGCTTGCGTTGCCTGCAAGGTCAATTTCTGTGATTTCATAATATGAACCCGCGGTGAAGGTTTGCACAATTTGGTTTTGATATGCCTTTGCGGCGGTGATCACTGATGAAATGTTTGGAAGCGAATATGAAGAAATATCGGCAATTTTTTGAATGTTATAGTAATATCCTTCGGTGAAGAAATTTCCAACGGCATCTTTTGTTTGGAATAAACTTGCAATTGGCGTGGTTTGTGTGTTTTGCAAAAGGAAAGCATATTTTGCAAGTGCGCCGCTTGTCACGGGAACGCTGTACATTTTTTGATTTGCATTGGCGGTTTGTCCATCCAAAAGCACATATGTGCGGGTGAATTCGCCAAATGTGATGCCCTCAAGCGTGGTTTTTTCAATCAAACTGTCCACAAGTTGGGTTGGGGCGGTGCGGTCAATCATAAGCTTATTGGTTGCTGATGTTGCCGCCAAAAGTTCTGCCGAATTTATTGTTGCCACGCCGCATTCATTTTGCATATAAACATTTAAAATGCTGTTTTCTGGGATAGAGGCAATGTCAATAAGAAAATAATGTGTGTTTGGGTTTTCAAGATCTGTGAAAATGTTTGTTGTTTTCACAAATGTGTTTGCCGAAATTGTTGTTCCTTGTGCAGTGGTGAACCAATAATATATTTTTGTGTTTGCATCGTTGCCTGCGGTTGTGTCAACCTTTGCAAAATATCTTGTGTCGGCAGGATCAGTCCACATAACCTTTATGTTGCCTGCAATGTTGGTGTAGAACACACCATTTTTATCTGTGTCAAACGATATTCCACTTTGGGCGTTTTCATGGGTGAAGACAAATGTTGGTGGTGATTGGATGATTTGATAAGAAAATTTAAATTGTGCGTTGGCATTTGGATATGTTTGGCCATTCAATGAATTTTGGGTGATTTCAATAACGTATCCACCTGTAGAAATCATTGGGTTTGAAACCAAATATCCAAGATTGTTTGCCCGTGTCAAGATTTCTTGGCCATTTGCAAAGTGGATTGAAACATCAAGATCGAAATCTGTGCTTTTATAAACTTCTTTGTTTTTTTCAAAGTTATCTGTCAGCACAACATTGCCAAAAAAGATCATTGAAAGGTCTGCAGTTTGCTTAATAACATCGGGGTTGCCTTGACAAACAAAACGAACCAATTTTTCATCCTCTGTTTGAAGATAATATGATAAGATTTCATCTTTGATAAAGAAGAATGCGTCGCTGTCCTTTCCCCAAACACCATATTTGGCAACAGGCACATATGCCACAACGGGAAGCTTATTGGTTTGTAAGATATATGTGCTTCCAAGGTTTTTGGCGCTGTAGATATTTGTAAACTGTACAGCTTTTGGGCTGCCATCCAAAACATTGATGAAAATGCCGCCGCCCACAGCTGAAACTGATTTACCATCAAAAAGTTCAGGGCTTGAAACAATATCTTCATGGTCCACAACAAAAACATTTTCGCGGATTGAAAAGTCTGTTTGATTGACATGGCTTGGGTTGTCATATTCGCGCACAATCACATATTTTCCCGCCAAGGTGCGATATGTGTTGGTTGCAGAAGAATATCCCACATTGATATTAAAAGCGTAAAAACCTTCATTGTCAACGCCCAAAAGCGGTGAAAGAGGTGTTTGGCTTGGGTTCTGGGCGTCATAAATCACATTTTGAATTGCAATTTTTCCAAGTGTTTTTGCACCTGTTTCGCTGTCATTTGTAAAAGCATAATAATAAAGCGTGATTTTTGAAACATTAAGATTTTCCGCCACCGAAAGCTTTATGCGATAAGACAAAATGTTTGTGGTTTGCCCGGTTGCAAAGTGATATTTGGTGCGAAGGTTTGGTGAATCAACACTTTCTGTTTTGCTGTCGGCAAATCCCGCTTGCAAAAGCGCGGTGCTTTGGCTGGAAATCATTGAAACATCATTGATATTTTGCGAATTGTTCACAACAACACTTGCGTTTGATGCATCAGTTGTTGTGGTGATTTGAAAGGCCTTGCTTGGGTTTTGTGCCAATTTTTGTGCGTCTTCAAGCGTTGCATCTTGGCCGCTGAGGGCAGAAAATTCTTCAAAAAGTGGGTTTGATTCGTCAATAAAGAAATATGCGTATGTGATTTCATTTGCATATTCCACGCCACCAGATGTTTCAGCCATGATTTTTATTTCAGTTGATGTTTTATCGTTGTTTGTGATAAGTTTCAAACTTGTGCCGGTTTGCAGGGCATAAACATTGCAAATTTCAACGGTGAAATAAAGGTTTGATGACACGGCATGAATATTGCTTTGAAGGGTTTGTGATTGTGGGGTATATTGCGCTGAAAGCGCACTTTTTATCCATGGGTCTGTGATGTTTTCAATGTCTTCGGCTTGGCAATTCAAATTTATAAGTTTATATTCGCCCCAATCCAAAATTTGGTCGCTTGAAACAGTGTTGTGTCCAGAAACAAAGATTTCTTCGCTGGTTGCGCTGTCGCGTTGAACAACTTGCATTGGTGATTTATCAATGCAAAAAGTGATAAACTTTTCATGGCCGGCTGCATCAGTGATATGAATAATATAAAGCCCTTGGTTTGTGAAAATGTTTGAAGAGTTCACTGCGTTTTGTGAATTGGCATAGCTTGCTTTGTCATACATCTTTGCCTTATCAAAGTTCAGCATATATGTTGTTGTGATGCCGCTTGAAAGGGCAGTGATTGGGTTTTGGTCAGCAGTGAACGGAACATATTTGAAATATGCTGTTGTTGGCGCGCCGCTGGCTTTTTCATTCCATTGCACCACAACATTTTGGTTGGTGAAAAAATCCACTGCAGTTGTTGATTTATCATATTGGTTTGTAAAAGCATTTTTAAGCACACTTACAACTTCTGCGCCAGAAATTTCTGTTTTATCAATTGTGAAATAGGTTGTTTTGCTTTTGTTTTGGTTTTTACCATAAACAAGTTTCACTTGATAATGGCCTTCATTTTCCACGGTGATGTATTGCGCTTCATTTGTGGCGGTGATGTTTTGCAAAAGCATAAAGTTTTGCGTGGTGAATGATCTTGCATAAATTTGCATCACAACGCTGCTGTTGAATGGGCTTTGCGCTTCAAGTTTAATGGTGGCATTGTGTTTTGTAAAACCATAAGTTCCAAGTGTTTGTGTGGTTTCATCTGTCACAACCACATTTGGCACAGATGCATCAATTGTGAAGAAGAAATATTGCACAAACTGGGTTTCTTTGGAAAGGGATGTGGTGTAGTAGTAGTCATAGTTATAAACCACCTTCAAAAGATATGTGCCACTTTCAGTGAATGGTGTCATGGTGAATGGGGATAAATTGCCGAATTCCCATTCCCCATTTTCTGGATTTTTGCTGGCGGTGTAATATTGTGACATTGCGGCATTGATGTTTGCGTTTGATGACACAATCACGGCGGGTTGGTTGGTGGAAACAGGTGTAATGTTTTTTGTGTTGATTATGTTTTTAATTGTGGCATCATCATCTTCAAAATCCAAATCTGGGTTTGATGATTTGATGGTTTTTGCATCGGTTTTGCCGTCAATAAGGTATGTAATATCCGCGCTTTGTCCAGAAATTGTGGCATCTTTGGCATCACCAAGTGCCTTGAATTCATTTTCAGGTACGCTTACGCCATTAAAGAACATTTGAAAACCATAAATGTACAGCGCATCGCTTTTTTCGTTTACGCCCAAGATTTCATTGCTTGAAATTTCAAGCTTTTCATGGTTGAAGCGTTCAAAAATAAAGTTATATTCCAAAACATATTCGCCCAAATCATTGAAAATCACTTCCACAACATTGGTTTCGGCGTTATATGTTGCGGTGATGAAGTTTTGGTTTGTGGTTTCTGAT
>JAFVTB010000081.1 GCA_017503445.1 Clostridia bacterium | reverse complement strand
GTTGAAACATATTTGGATACAAATCGTCGTATTATTGACGACTTTTGGTTGTTACGGTCATGTTATCCTGCAAACTCAAACTATGTATATTATGTCAATACAACGGGAAGTACTAAGAACATAAATAAAATTGACGGTGGTAATGGAGTTTATGTTCTTTACGCAGACTGTTATGTTCGCCCCGCAATGGTTATAAAGATATAATCACATTTCTTTAAAAAACAAATTTCAAAATTTTAAAGGAGTGTGATATAAGCGAGTTAATTTTTAAACCCTATTTATTTATTGAGTTATGATTTTAAAAAAAATTCCGCGAATTGCGGAATTTTTTAATTTTACTTCTCAAACCTGCACTGTCTGCGTTTGCCTCCAGTCATTTAGGCAAACTAAACTCCTGTCGGCGTACAATGCCTGCGGGCATCCCCACCAAAGCGCAAATTTTGCTTGGCAAATTTATTTCCATTTTGCCCCCACGGTGCAACTCCACAAATTGTGGAATTTGCCCATTTTATGCGGCAAAATGCTTGCAAAAATGGGGGAGGGAGGGTATAATTTCCCTATGGAAAATTTAAATCAAGTTATTGCAAAAAATCTTATTAAACTAAGAAAAGCCAATAATTTTACGCAGTTTGAGCTTGCCCAAAAACTCAATTATTCAGACAAATCAATTTCCAAGTGGGAGAATGCAGAGGCCATTCCAAGTGTGGAGGTGCTTTTGCAGATTGGTGGTTTGTTTGGTGTGGGGTTGGATTATTTTGTGTCCGAAGATGCGCCCGCGCCAAAGCCCCAACAAACAAAGCCAAAGAAAAACAAAGTGGTTGTTACGCTTTTGAGTGTGCTTTTGGTGTGGCTTGCGGCAGTTGTTCTTTTCACGGGCTTTTCCGTGATTGCGGGCTGGAATTTGTGGATTTTGTTTATATGGGCAATTCCGGCAAGTTTTGTTGTTACAACCGTGTTTGCGTGCTTGTGGTGTAAAAAACGGTGGATGAAGTATGTTTCCATTTCAATGCTTTTGTGGACGCTTCTTTTGGCATTATATCTTCAATTTGTGCATATCAACATTTGGCTTTTATTTATCATTGGTGCGCCATTGCAAATTTGCATTGTGCTTTGGGCGTTTCGGGATATCAAGCATTCAAAAATATAAAAAAACCCCCATTTTGGGGGTTTTTGCAATTAGAGATAAACCTTATCGGAGTGTGATCGTGCAAGAAATTTTATAACCAAGCAAGTTCGGCTTCTTCAGCTTTTGGGGCCGGTTTTTTGCATTGGCATTCGCCGCCGCATTCGCATTCATGCTTAAGGTCTTCAAATTTGAAAACCCTTCCTTCTTGTGGTGCAACTTCTTTTTCTTGGTCAATAAGCGCCTGTGTGCGTGTTTCGCCAAGTTGTTTACTGCGTCCATAAGCGGGATTTGCGATGATTGTCACGGGTTCAATGCGGGTTTCATCGCGTTCAAAATCACCCAAGGTGATTGGTTCTTCGCGGCGTTCTTTTTCTTTACGGTCAACAAATTTTCTTTGCTGCACAAGGATTTTTTTGTTGACATCAACAAGTTTTGCAAAGCTTATGCCAAAAAATTTCACTTTTCTGAAATTCAAATCTTCAATTGCCGGGAAGCGTGCCATAAAAATTTCGTCAGAATACAAAATTCCAAGCTCTGCATCCATAAGTGAAGCCAAGGATTTAGATTCCAAAAAGTCAAGGTCTTGAGTGTTATAGAATTTTCTGCCGAAAAAGTCTTCCTCGGTGCAGAAAAGGGCTTTTGTGCGGTCCTTATTCAAAATTGCAAGTTCATAGATTGGTTCGTGGTGATAGGTTTGCTGGTTGCGGCGTGCCACAAAAATGCGGCTGCCTTCAACATTGATTCTTTTCAAATCTTTGCGTGTTATTTCATCAAAGAAATAAGTGGTTTCTTGTTCTTTTCTCATGTTTATCTCCTTTGTTAGGGTGAAGATATCACACTTTTTTTATCTTGTCAACGAAATCGCAAAATTTCACAAAAAACAACAAAACAATGTTTCTTAAAAAACTTTTATCACAATTTGAGATATATCAACAAAAGCCCCAAATTTTTCGTTATTATATGGTCAAGAAAGAGCAATCTTTTGTAACTAAGGAGATAACGAATATGAAAAAATCACGCGTATTGACGCTTGGTTTGGCGTGTTTTTTAACTGCCGTAACCGGGCTTTCAACGCTGGCCGCCACCTCGGGGGGGGGGGCGCTTTATAGCCATTTAAACGACGCTTCCCGCAACGAAACCGCATCGTCCAAAAAATTTTCTCAAACCACCCCGCAAAACGCAAATAACGCGCAAAATGGCGCGCTTTCGCCACAAGAGCAACTGCTTGCCGGCACAGGCCTTGGTCTTGATCCTGAAAACGACCCCGTTGTTTATACAACCGATTATGGCCTTGAAATCAAATATGCCAATGCACTCACAAACACCAACCTTGCCAGCTACACTTATTTTGAAGCGGGCGGATATAACTGGGTGATTATTGGTTATGACTCGAGTGTGAGTTCCTTTGTTGGTGATTTCAGTGGCGAAACTAGGGGAGATCTTGTCCAAGGGCAATTTTCTCAGTCCTCAACAGTTGATAATTCTCCTGCTGGTCAAGCGATACGTAAAGAAATGTGGGCCATTTCTTCTTCGGCTAAACCAAATGAAGAAATTGGAGATGGATGTGTGTTGTGTCTTGCAGAAATGCCAGTAGATGACGGTGATGGGGTGGCATTTAACATCAATCGAAGTGATGGGAATTGTTATAAAGATTCCAATTTGCAAAAATGGATAGATGATTTTCATATAAATAATCTTAGCTATTTGCCAATTATATCACAGGATTTGAAAACAATTTATTCTGGGGCTAGCAGCGGTGCTAATATAGGTTCATGTTTTCTTTTTCCACTTGCAGGAGCCAACAATTCGGAAACATTTTATTATGAATCCTATTTAAATCAATCAGAGCGTGTCTGTGGTCGTGTGTGGGGTTTAAGATCTGGTTATACATCAAGTTCTGATTCTGTATATAGCGTTGGAACAGATGGATCAGTCAGTAAAACGAATTATAATTATTATGTTACTTATATGCGCGCCGTGCGCCCAGCGTTTGTCTTAAAAATTTAACCCTCTTTTAAAGAAATTTTTGTAATTTCTTTAAAGGAGGTGATAAGGGGATATATTAAGAAAACTAGTTACAAAAATCTTTATTAAACAAAATCCGTTAAAAAAACATCTTCGTTTATGAAGGTGTTTTTTGAATGATCGCGGGGTTTCCCGCAAAGCATCCGTTGGATGAATGATTTGCGGGGGTTATTTGTCTTCTTTGTTTCTTTTTGATTTTTCTTTATCTTGGCCGGCTTCTTCCATTTTTTCAATTTCCTTGGTGATTGTTTTTTGGGCTTCATCAAAGATTTGCTTTGCGCATTGGTTGTTTTTGTAAAGAAGCACGCCCAAAACGCTTCCCACGGCCATGCCGAAAATTATATCTCTCATATCTTATCCTCCAATATTATTTTGCCCCAAAAACACCAAATTATGTGATGCATGCAATCATTTTTTGGCGTGGGAAAAGACAAAAATTCCTATGATTTTTGCCCAAATTTGTTTGGATAAATGCGCTTTGTGTGATATATTAAACATATAATGGCAAGTTTTGATTTGAATGTGGATAAAAATGTGAAAAGTGAAAGCAAGCGCGCCAAAGTGTGGGGCGGGATTCTTCTTGCGGTTTCAATGATAACGCTGCTTCTTTTGATTTTTGATTTTGTGCCGGTGTTCAGCAGTTTTGTGCTTGGGGTGATTGGGCTGTTTGCCTATCCATTCACGCTGATATGGT
>JAFVTB010000080.1 GCA_017503445.1 Clostridia bacterium | reverse complement strand
GCCGGTGCAACCTTTTGGTCAAACAAATCGCAAGGGAAGTTGTATGGAATAATTGCTGCAACCACGCCAAGCGGTTCGCGCTGGGTGAACTGAAGGGTGTTTTCTTGGCCTGCTTCTGTGCCATACGGAATCACATTGCCATAAAGGTGTTTTGCTTTTTCCATAAATGCTTCAAACCCAATGCGGATATTTGCAATTTCCGCCTTTGCTTGTTTAAGTGGTTTTCCTGTTTCAAGGCAAAGTGTTTTTGCAAGTACATTTTTATTTTTGTCAACAAGATTCAAAAATTCTTTCAAGTATTCCACTTTCTGCCAAACCGGCACGGCCGCCCATTTTGGTTGGGCTTTTTTTGCTGCGCGCACGGCTTTATCAACATCTTTTGCTGTTGCGTTTGGAACAGTGTTCACCACCTTGCCGTTGAATGGGTTTAAAACTTCAATAAAACTTTTGTCTGATGCATTAACTTTTGCACCATTGATAATCATTTGCATTTTTTTCCTCTCCTATTTTGCAAACGCGGTGAATGAAAGCATCAAACCACCTGTTGTGTTGCGGCCGTCATCTTCCCAGCCATATTCGCCAAATGTAAATTCCATAATGAATGGCACGCCGTTTGTTGCGGCTTTCACTTGCGCATACACTTCTTCAATCCGCTGGGCAATTCCCGCGCGGCGTCCGCCACAGTGAACAAGGTGATAGAATGCTGGTTCTTCACCCAATTTTTTGTTAAGTTTTTTGATGTTTTCGCCAACTGAATTTATCAGTTCATCAACGGTTGCTTCCATACGGATAACTGATGTGCCAACCGCAAGGTTTGAACCTATGTTCATACTAAGGTCTGCATTTGCAAACATTGGGTGGCGGATTGCAACAAGGTCGCCAAGTGGGTCTTTCACGCCAAGTGGGCTTGTGATGGTTTCCGCCAAAATTTTGCCTTCCTTCAAGTGCTTGATTTTTGTTTTGCGCCATTTTGCATATTGTTTCACTGCTGGCACGCCGTCAATTTCCACAAGTGTGCGATTGCCCGCAATTTTGGTGATCACGCCGCGGTCTGCGGTTTCGCGATATGCGCCTGTGAACACGTTTGCAAAGTTTGCGGTGGTGTAGATAAATGCCACTGCCACGCCTTCGGCGGTGATGTTTTTGTCCGCGTAAAGACTCCACTTTCCTTCAATTGTGTTGTCGGCGCAGCTTCCGCCAAACACAGGCACGCGCCCAATTTCGTCATAAATGCCTTTCATAAAGAACTCTTCTTCTGTTGGGCTTGCAACCATATAAACCGCATTTGGAATTGTTTCATCAACAATTGCTTTGCGCGCTGCGGCTGCGCCTGCTGCACGCGCGGTGCGGTGGCTTTTGCGTGTGGCATATCCAACGCCAACTTCCAAATTTGCGCCGCCCAAAACCATAATGCCAACAAATGGTTTGTCTCCGCCAACATAGCCCTCTGGCATAATCACGCCCGTAAAACTTGTGTTGCCAATGATTGGGCAAGAAAGCACTTCTTGAACGCCCTTAATCACTTTTTTAAGGTCATAATCGCAACTTGCATAAACGATTGCCAATTTTGCGTCACGCGCTTTTGCTTTTTTTGCTGCTTCAAAACCCGCTTCAAATGCATCTTCAAGGCAGCTTGAACCTGTATAAGATTTCATAATTTCCCCCTTTTAAATTCTTTATACATAAAAATCATACCATATTTCGACATAAAATTTCAAAGTTTTCGCGGGGCTTTTTTATATATAAATATATTTTAACTTTATCATGGAAAAAATCATATAAAGTGCTATGAAAAATCCAATTGCAATTATTGACAGTGGCAGCGGCGGCACGCATATTTTGGCGCAGTGCGCGCGCCTTATGCCGCATCAAGATTTTGTTTATCTTGCCGACACTTTCAATGCCCCGTTCGGTGCAAAAACCCACTTTGAAATTGTGAAGATTGCCGAAAAATTGGTGCAGTTTTCAATTGAAAAATTTAATCCCAAAATCATTGTTTTTGCGTGCAACACACTGACGGTTAATGCCATAAAAAAAATGCGCAAAAAATTTCCGCAAATCACATTTGTTGGGGTTGAGCCGGCCCTTAAACAAGCCCAAATTTATGGCGGCAGCACGATTGTTTTTGCCACCAACAGCACACAAAAATTTTTTGGAAAACTTAAGGTTAAAGTGCGCGTTCAACTAAGGCAAGAATATCGAAAACAGGGGCTAAGATATGTTTCCCCAGGCAAAATTTTCAGGGTTTCAAGTGCCACGCTTGCAAAACAAATTGATGAAAATTTGGATAATCTTGATGCCCTTATCCCAACCCTTAAAAACATTTTTTCAAAGCCCAAATATTTGGCTTGCCAAAACTTGGTTTTGGGTTGCACGCATTATTTGGCGGTGCGGGCGCAAATTCAAAAAATTTTGCCAAACATAAAAATGTTTGATGGCGCGCTTGCGGTGGCAAAACAGGTGC
>JAFVTB010000079.1 GCA_017503445.1 Clostridia bacterium | reverse complement strand
GATGTTATCCGTTGGGTGTGAAGCACCCAGCGGATTATTTCTTTAATTTGCTTGTCATTATGGGGAATTTGTGGCATAATAATTTGAAAAAAGCGGGGCAATCACAATGGAAAAATTTTTGGTTATTGATGGCAACAGTTTGGCATTTCGGGCATACTATGCTTTGCCATTTTTGGCAAGTTCAAACGGCCAGCCAACGGGCGCAATCTTTGGCTTTTTGAATATGCTTTTAAAGGTTATGGAAGATTATCAACCCACCAAAATGGTGATTGCATTTGATTTTTCAAAGCACACTTTTCGCAATGATATTTTTGCCGCCTATAAAGGCACGCGAAAGGAAACGCCGGAAGATTTGCGCGCGCAGTTTCCTGTGCTGAAAAACCTGTTGAAACTTATGAAAATCCGTGTTGTGGAAAAAGAGGGCATCGAGGCCGACGACATCATCGGCACCTATGCAAAATCTGCCCCTTGCGAAACCGTGATTTTATCGGGCGACCGCGATTTATTGCAGCTGATTGACGATTCAACCCAAGTGTGGCTGACGCACAAAGGGATTTCCGAAATCCACAAGATGACCACCGAAAACATTGTGGCGGATTATGGCGTTGCGGCAAATCAAGTGGTGGAACTTAAGGCGCTTATGGGCGATGCAAGCGATAATATCCCTGGTGTGCAAGGCGTTGGGCCAAAAACTGCGGCAAACCTTATCAACACCTTTGGCACGCTTGAAGCGCTTTATGAAAACCTGGATCATCCAATCATTTCCGCAAAACTGAAAGAAAAACTTTTGCATGACAAAGACAACGCGTTTCTAAGCAAAACCCTTGCAACAATCAAGGTGGATTGCGATATTGACACCGCGCTTGAAAACTGCACATTTTCTTTGCCGTTTAATGATGAAGCTGTGGCAATGATTCAAAATTTGGATATGTCCACACTTTTGAAGCGCAAAACCTTTTTTGATGTGCCGCAAGAAGAAGAGCCCGCGCCCGTTTTGGCGCTTAAACAGTTTGTGATCAATGATAACCAAACGCTTGAAAAAGTTTGCGCCTGCCAGCCAAAGGAACTTGCCCTTGCGGTGGAAGAGGAATTGATTTTTTCTTTCAATGATGAATATTATTACACTGTTTCAAACGAATCCACCTTGTTTGCCCAGCCGCCTGAGTTTGACACCTGCCTGTATGCGCTTCAAAAGTTTTTGGAAGACCCCAACATTCCCAAAGTGACATGCAGTTATAAAGCCCTTAAGCGCAAACTTGCGCGCTTTGGCATTGGAATAAAGGGCGAGGTGTTTGATATCAACCTTGCAAATTATCTTTTAAACAATAAACCGCTTGATTGCAGCCAGGTTGACAGGTTTTTTGCCCAAAAAACAACCCTTTCAAAAGACCTTGTCAAGCAGCAGCTTGATAAAATTTACTATCAAATGGAACTGCCGCTTGAAGACGTGCTTTTTGATATGGAAAATGCCGGCTTTATGGTGGATAAAACCGTGCTTGTGGAATATGCCAAGGTGCTTGATGCCCAGCTTAAAACCCTTTCAGAAAAGATTATCAACATGGCGGGGGAAGAGTTTAATATTAACTCTCCGCGCCAACTTGCAGTTGTGCTGTTTGATAAACTTTCTTTGCCCACGGAAAATAACCCACATCGATCAACAGGGGTGGAAATTTTGCACGATCTTATGGATTTTCACCCGATTGTGGCTGAAATTTTGCACTATCGCAAGGTCCAGAAACTTAAAAGCACATATGTTGATGCGTTTTTGAATATTTTGGCGCAAACCAATTCAAATATGATCCACACGGTGTTTAATCAAACACTTACAAGCACCGGGCGTCTTTCATCAAGTGATCCAAACCTTCAAAATCTGCCCGTGCGCGATGATGAAGGCAAGGAGTTTCGAAAGGTCTTTATAAGCCGTTTTGAAAATGGTGTGCTTATTTCGGCGGACTATAACCAAATTGAACTGCGGCTTTTGGCGCACCTAAGCGGCGATCAAACAATGATTGATGCCTTTAACAGTGGTGAAGATATCCACACCGCCACTGCAATGCAAATTTTCAAATTGAAAAAAGAAGATGTCACCCCGCAAATCCGCCGAAATGCCAAAGCGGTGAATTTTGGCATTGTGTATGGCATCACAAATGTGGGGCTTGCGCAAAACACTGGGCTTTCACGCAGTGAAGCGCAGGAATACATCCGCAAATATTTTGAAATTTATCCCGCAGTGAAAGAGTATTTGGATGAAAATGTGCAGTTTGCAAAAAAATTTGGCTATGTGCAAACAATTTTCAATCGCCGCCGCAAAATTCCGGAACTTAAGGCAGATAATCACCAAGCCCGCATGTTTGGTGAACGCGCCGCAAAAAATATGCCACTTCAAGGCAGCGCATCTGATATCATCAAGTTTGCGATGCTTAAGGTTGATGCGGCAATGAAGGCGCAAAATTTAAAAAGCAAACTGATTTTGCAAATTCATGATGAACTTGTGGTTGATGCCGCGCCAGATGAGGTTGATGTTGTCAAAAACATCTTGAAAACCGCAATGGAAAGCGTGATTTCCCTTTCGGTCAACCTGCCCGTTGATATCGAATGTGGCAAGACATATTATGATGTTTAAAAAAATTTGTAAATTTTTTTGTTAAAACACTTGATTTTTTGAAAATCTATTGTTATACTAGCAAAGTATTCAATAGATACGCGGGGGTGGCTCAGTGGTAGAGCATCGCCTTGCCAAGGCGAGGGTCGCGAGTTCGAATCTCGTCCTCCGCTCCAATACTTGTGGGTGAAAGCCCACTTTTTTTTATCTTAAAACGAGAGGGGGCGAAATGGGCGCGAACTCTTGTTCGCGCGCGCTTTGGGCGGCGAGAGCCGCTGTCATTATTTCCTGCCAG
>JAFVTB010000078.1 GCA_017503445.1 Clostridia bacterium | reverse complement strand
CGCGCCGGCACAACCACACTTTGTTCAAGGGTGTTATCCTGCACTTTTTCGGTGTAAACCGCCATACGGTATCCGTCCAAAGCCACGGCTTTTATGGTTTCGCCGGCAACTTCCAAAAGGCAACCCGTAAGCACAGGGCGCGTGTCATCTGCCGCAACACTGAACACCGTTTTGGTGATAAGGTTTTTAAGTGCGCGTTTTTGAATTCCAAAAAAACTGCTGTTTTCAAGTTTTTTAAGATTTGGGAATTCATAAACCGGCAAGCATTGCACGGTGGTTTCACTGTCTGTATAACGAATTTTCAGAGTGTTGTTTTCAACAAGACGCAGTTCAATATTTTCGTTGGTCAGTTTTTTCACAAGTTCGCCAAAAAAGCGGCCCGGCACAACGGTTTCGCCCTCTTGCTTCACTTCTGCTTTAATTTTCTTTTCAATTGAAAGTTCCAAATCGGTGGCAGAAAGAGTCAGTTCATCTTCTGTTGCAACAATTTTGATGCCTTCCAAGATTGGGTTTGTGGCTTTTGGATTTATCGCGCGCGAAACGGTGATCACTGCATCGCACAAATCAAGCCCGTCACATAGAATTTGCATTTTTATCTCCTTGGTTTAAATGTTATTATTATACCACACCCCCCAAAAAATGCAAGCAATTTAAGAAAATTCCACCACTCTACCAACCCAGCAAAAATTTGTCCTTTAAATTATTGGTTTGGTTTTTGTCTTTTTTTCATAACATCTTCTGACAACTGCAAAAATTTGGAAAATTCTGCCTTTGAAATGCCCGCTTTTTTCATAAATATTTTTGCTTTATGTCTTGAAATTCGTGCTTTTTTCATAAAACTCTCCACGGTTATTATGTATGGCTGACAGCCATTTGTCAATACTTTTATGGCTATTGGCGGTATAACAACAATATGAACAACAAATTTCGCGAACGGCTTGTGTAGGCGCTTGCCGACAAAAACATTTCACAGCTTGAACTTTCAAAAATGATTGGAATGAGCCAATCAGTTGTAAACAACTGGTGCACCGGAAAGCGCGAGCCATCTCTTAACGCACTTTGCGCCATTTGCAAAGCCCTTGGCGAAAGCGCCGGTTTTCTTATCGGTACAGAAGATTATTAAAAAAAAAGCCCGCATGGGCTTTTTTTTTAATTTTGGTTGGGTTCAGTTGATGAAGATTGCTTGATTGAAATCACCACAAAGCGGTTTGGTTTTTCACCGCGGCTTTCTGTGGCCAATGTTTCAAAGTTTGCAATCGCGTTGTGCACAAGGCGCCGTTCAAACGCATTCATCGGCTTAAGGGCAATTTCAGCGCCACTTTCCAACACTTGTTTGGCAATCTTTTCAGCGTGTGCAACAACCTTTTGCGCCTTATGCGCCTTGAAATCGTTGATGTCAAGCACAACACGCTTTTGATTTTGCAAGAATGCGTTTGCAAGGGTTTGAATGCTGGCAAGCACGCGCCCGTTTGCCCCCACAAATTTTTGAAGGCCTGGGCCGCGAAAGTTCAAATGGATGCTGACATCATCTTCGATGGTTTCCACTTCAAAGCTTAAGCATTTTGCCGCGCGGAAGATGCCTGCAACAAAACTTTCCACGCGTGCGGCAGGTGGTTTTTGCTGATCCAAATTGTCTTGCACAAAAGGCAAAATCACATCTTGCGTGGGCGCGCTGTCGCCATTTGCATTTTGAAGTTGCAAAATCTTTGGGTTTTTCTGCACGATTTCATCTGGCACCACAATGGCAATTTGGGCATCTTGGAAATTTTTGGCTTGTCTTAAAATCTTAATCTCCACATCGTTTTTGTCAAGCCCTGAAAGTTCAAGCCCTTTTTGAATTGCCGCGGCTGTGGATTTTGCTGAAACTTTAAACTGAAACATTATCTCTCCTTATTTTCGGCTGTATTCAACCCTGATTTTGTCTTCTTCTTTTTTTTGTTTTTTGGCGTCAAGCTTGTCAAGGAAGATATCAAAGATTGGGAAAAGCAGCATTGCAACAAGTTGTCCTGCGATGATATACATGCCAAACACGGCGTTATAGAACAATGTGAACAGCCCCATCACAAGTGGAAGGATAATAAGCATTGCTTTGTTTGTGCCGGCAGTCACCTTATCACCATTGGCTTTGTTTTCTTTTTGCGCTTTGGCAACATTGCGACGTTGCATCAAATATTGGCTTAAAAATGCGGTTCCAACCGCAAGTGCGGCCGTGATAAGATATCCGTTCACGCCGCCGCGTTGTTCAATCACAACGGTCATTGTTTCTTCATACTCCGCACGGAAATCTGCGATAAAAGCATCATAAGCGGCAGGGTCTTGCTTTTTCAATTCCTTAAGCGATGTTGATTCACCGCCCATTTCGCGCACAACTTTATCGCCAACATTGCCAAGATATTGGTCAAAGTTCAAAACGGCAGGCGTCCAAGGATTATCGGCAAACCACACATTTTGAATCCACAAAAACTTGCTGTCGCGGGCATCGTATTTTTCCAAAACCGCTGCCTGTTTTTCTTCTTCGGTGCCAACAGTTTGCACATAGGCCTGGCGAAGTTCAAGATATTGTTGTTCAACGCGATATGGCGAACTTCCCATAAGGGTTGAAAACAGTGTGAAAAACACAACCATTGTGATTGCCATATAAATCAGCATCACAAAGCAGCTGCCGCCCATACTGAACCCTTGTGATTTATAAAGTTCAGCAGTTTTTTGGTTGACAAGGTTTCTGTCATGGCCATATTTTTTTTGAATTTCGGCAACCTTGGGCTGGATAACCGCCTGCATACGCGCATTATCACGCGCAACCTTTTTGTTCATAAAATCCAGCGGTGAAAGCACAAGTTTGATGATTATTGTCAACAGAATTATGCCCAAAACATAACTGTTGAAGATGCCTTCAAAAAATGTGATCAGTGTTGCCCAAAAGCCCGAAGGTTCGGCAACCATAAGTGTGGCTAGATAATCCATTTTGTTTCTCCTTTAATATTTAATGGAATGGGGTCAAACCCGCCTTTTGTGCGGGGATTGCAACGCATAAGACGCTTAAACCCCAAAACAATG
>JAFVTB010000077.1 GCA_017503445.1 Clostridia bacterium | reverse complement strand
TAAAGCAAGTGTTTCACCAAGAATACTTGAATTACTGACAACATCTATACTCGAAATGTAACCATAGTCACTTAGAAGATCTCCTACTGTTACTTGACTGATACCCCACTTCCCTACAGTTACTGTATATTGTTCTCTTAACGAAAAAGGTTTATATGTTGCTTGATTAAATGCATACTCGGAAATGCAAAGGATTTGATTTGGCTGAAGGTCTGAACTTGTGGCGCCGGTGACAAGTTTGCCGTTGCCGGCGGCGGCGTTGATAAGCGCGCCTGCATCGGTGGAATTTTCCGCCATTTGATTGCTTGTGCCAACAATAAGCCAATTCACGGGTGTGCCGTTATAGGCGCCAAGGGTGAAATATTGGATTGAACTTTCCGAACCGCTTGCGGAAAGGTTGTGGGATTTGATTTCAATGCCGGTTTCGGTTGTGAAGATTGTTTCATCGGTTTGGGGGTTGAGTTTAAGGGCACGGTCAGGGCTTTGCGCGAGGGCGGCAGGGTCGCCCGAGTTGGAAGCGCTGGTCGCGCCCGATGTGGTTGCGGAAGTTGAGTTCATTGGGCCAATTAGCGTTCCACACAACACACCCGCACACATGATTATTGCAAGACCACCGGCACCAATAATTTTGGTGATTTTTTTTGATTTCATAATTTCCCCCTTTGTATATCTAATGTAAACATTATATAATGCCTACATTATATAATTTAAAAATCTACTTGTCAAGCAAAAAAAAACATATAATGTCAATATTATATAATGAGGAGGTTAGATATGAAATTTAGGATTTTGGAAATTCTTAAGGAGCAGAACAAAACCAAATATTGGCTTTATATCCGCTTGGGGCTGAGTTATCAAAACTTCAACAAACTTGTACACAACGAAACCAGCAGTATCAAACTTGCAAACCTCCAGGCATTGTGTGAAATTCTTAACTGCACACCGAATGACCTTTTTGAAGGATACTAACCCAAAAAAAATTTAACCACTTCATTGATTTTATATATAAAAAATGATATATTGCACAAAAGGGGGCAATATGAAAAAACCTGTTATTGCGATATGCTATGATTTTGATAAAACGCTTGCGATCAACGATATGCAATCGTTTTCTTTTATTCCAAACCTTGGGCTGACAACGCAAGAATTTTGGGCAAAGTGCAACAATTTTGCCAAGCGGCACGGCATGGACATCACGCTTTGTTATCTTTTGACAATGATCCACCAATGCAAGAAGAAAAATATCCCACTTTCGCGGGAATATTTGTGCGGGCTGGGCAAAGACATCAAGTTTTTTGATGGCGTGGAAACATGGTTTAAACGCCTGAACCGTTATGCCGACAACAAAGGCGTGAAGCTGGAGCATTATCTTATTTCATCGGGCAACAAGGAAATTTTGGAGGGGTGCAAAATCATTGATGAATTTGATGGCGTGTTTGGTTGCGAGTTTTTATATGACAAAACGGGCGCGGCGATTTGGCCGAAAACGCTGATCAACCACACACTGAAAACACAATGCCTTTTCCGCATTTGCAAGGGGGCGCATGACCTTTCGGACGACAAAACCGTCAACCGCCGCACCGCAAAAAAGCATGTGGAATTTCGAAATATGATTTATATCGGTGATGGCGTAACCGATGTGCCGTGCATGACCCTTGTGAAAGAACGCGGCGGCACATCAATCGCGGTTTATCAAGATGGGCAGAAAGACATCAGTTTGGAACTTGTGGCAGAAAACCGTGTGAATTATGCCTGCAAAACAAACTTTAAAACGGGCAGCGGTTTGGAAAAATTGGTGAAACTGATCATCGACAGCTTGACACTTCAAGAAAAACTTTTTTCAAAAGAACACAAAACAAAAACACAATCAAAAAAATAAAAAGCAAACGCTTTTTATTTTTTTTTATTATTTTTTAATTAAATTTAAATAAAAAAATTATTTTTTGTTTCTTTTATTTTTAAAAAATGTTGTCAAGATTTCTGCGCAAGGGGCTTCCAAAATGCCACCTTGAACCTCGGTTTTGTGGTTAAGGCGATTATCCGACAAGATGTCCACAAGCAAGTTTTTGTTTGTGCCGGTTTTATCAAACGCGCCGAAATAAAGCTTTTTTATGCGCGCATTGGCGATTGCGCCGGCGCACATTGGACAAGGTTCAAGCGTGACAAAAATTTCCGCATTTTCAAGGCGCCAATCATGCAGTTTTTTGCATGCTTTTTCAATTGCCAAAATTTCGGCATGATGGGTGGCAATTTTTTTTGATTGCCTTTGGTTATGCGCGCGAGCGATGATTTTGCCATCAATCACAATAACAGCGCCAATTGGCACTTCATCTTTGGCAAGGGCTTTTTGCGCTTCTTTCAGCGCGGCAAACATAAATTTTTCCATATTTTTTCCTTAAATCGCACTCCAAATCAAGGTCATAACCGTGATGATTGTCCCCAGGCAAATTGTTAAATAAAGCGGAATTTTGGCTTTCAGCGTTGGAAAATATGTTTGTTTTGTTTCCATGCCAAGCATTTTGGGCGAAAGATTGATTTTCAACATTCCGTTTTCTGGCTTTAGATCTGCTTCACTGAGGTTTTCATAGATTTCATTGCCAAGCTTATTCAATTTGCGGGTTTGGCAATCCTTTATCAAAAGATATGTGAACCACGCAAACAAGAACATAATGGCAAACAGAGCAATAAATATCAAGAATATACTTGAAAGAAAATCCCCTTGACCCAATGTGGCAAATTGTTCATAGTAATTTCCAAGTGGAAGATTGTTGACGCGCGCGAAAGTGAGATATTCCACAATGCCATTATTCAAAAAGTGCATAATGATGCCCGGAACGATGCTGCCGGTTGCGATGCAAACAAAGGCAAAAAACATGCCAACCATAAAAGCATAACCAAACTGCCCCACATTTAAATGCATAAGTGCAAACAAAAGCCCGGAAATCACGATTGCCTTTTTGACACCAAGTTTTTTAAGCCCGTTCAAAAGCATGCCACGATTTGCAAATTCTTCGCAAAATGCGGGCAAAACCGCCGAAGCAAACAGCGCAACCAAGAACATTGAAAGCGGATATGATGTTATTGTTGACGAAGCGGGAGAATATCCAAAAAGTTGCAAAATCATTGTATAAATAGAGTTGAACGCCGTGTTAAAGATAATTAAACACACCGAAATGCCAATGCAAAGCAAAACCGCCTTGAATGAAATTGGCTTAAAATTGAACTCCTTAAATATGGCTTTCACAGATTTTCCTGTAAACATCTTATAAAGCACAAGCGTTAAGCCAAAAATGATGCCAACTTGGATGATAAGCGAATAGGCAAGGTCTTCAAAATCGCCCAAGAAATTCAAAAGCCCAAACTGGGCAAAAATCCGCACACCAACAAAGGCAACCATGATGATAAGATATACCATTGTGGCGTTGAAAAACGGATTTTCTGGTTTTTTAAATACATTTATTTGCGTGTGGTTCATAAACTTCCTTTTTCATTATATTATCACAAAAATTTTATTATTCAACCGGCATAAAACCCAAAACTGTTGAAAGCACAAAAATCAAGATTGCAAGATAAACACCAATTTTAAGTGCGCGGGGGTTGTTGTTCATTTGTGGGATTGGGTTTTGGATCATTTCCAAAACCTCTTCTTGGGTGCGCGGCTTTTCAGTGTTTTTAAGTAAAAGTGAAAGCGCCCACATAACCCCAACGCCCACAATTGCCACCAAGAAGCTTGCCCAAATTGGAAGCGCCAGCGCAAAACCTGCATACGCCAAAATCAAACTTGTGGAATTTGACACAAAATGCACAATCATTGATGAAAACACACTGTTTGTCTTCAGCACAACCTGACACAAAATGATTGAGATAATGAATGGATATAAAACTTGTTGCAAACTTCCGTGCACCAACACAAAAAGCGCGCTTGTGGCAAAAATGGCAACCCATTTGCCATATCTTTTTAACCCTTGCAAAATTGCACCGCGAAAAATGGCTTCTTCCAAAATTGCAGGCACAAGTGCCATAAAGATGATGCCAACAATCAGCATAAGCGGCGATGAAATATCAAAACCAATTGTGGAAAGATTGAAACCAACGCTTTGCAAAAACACCCCAAACCAATCCACAATTGGCGAAAGGGCAAAAATGCCAATTATGCCAATCAAAACACACAAAATGATGTTGCGCGCGCCAATTTTGGGTTGGAATTTTATGGCTTGCTTAAGATTATATTTTTTGCGCATAAAAAGCAAGATTGTCAAAATTGCAACCTGGGCAAGCATTGTGACGGCAAAACTTATGGGCTGGATTTGCAAAAGTTGTTGAATTGTTTGACCGGTGATAAGGGCAACCACCATCAAGATGATTTCGGCAAGCAGCCCAAAAATTTGAGGAAGCGCAATCATCCACAAAAAGATTTTGCCGGTGGCATCCAAATCAAAAAAATTTTTCTTCATTTTATTATTTTACTATTATCTATTGGAAAAATGCAAGTGTTTTGAGGATATTTAGGGGTGCGCCAAACGGGGCGCCCAGGCCCACATGGGCCGGGCGCCTGGGGCTTGCCCCACGGGCAAGCCCCGCGTTTTTTTGGCAACAAAAAAACGCCCGTTTGGCGCCCCCTTACACAAACCCAAGACTTATAAGTATTGCCCGATTGATTTCTTCCATCTTCCCCATATCCAATTCACTGACGCGTTGTTTCAGGCGGGTTTTATCAATTGTTCTTATTTGTTCCAAAAGCACAACACTGTCTTTGGGAAGATAGTATTTTGAAGACGGAAGCTCTATGTGCGTTGGGATTTTTGCTTTGCCAATTTGGCTGGTGATCGCCGCAACAATCACCGTTGGCGAAAAGCGGTTGCCAACATTGTTTTGCAAAACAACAATGGGGCGAACGCCCCCTTGCTCGCTGCCCACAACGGGCGATAAGTCTGCATAATATATTTCACCACGCCTTATATCATTCATTCAGCCAATTTTCGTATTTTTCAAGCCCAAGTAAATCGGGGTCAAAAAAATCAGTATCCTCCAAAATCATTGTATGTTGCCCAAGAAAGAAATGTTTGATTGTGAAGTTCACCAAATCGCCATTTTTTTCTTCAAATTCCCGAACGGATTTTTCAATCGCGGCGGATATTTTGTCAACACCACTTGCCATAATTATCACCCCAAAACAAAAAAATAAACTTTGTGAAAATAGTTTTTGAAAAATTTTTGCAAATATACCAATATTTTTGATGGACTTTGAGACCCTAGTTTTGTTATACTTTTTTTAATGGGAGGTGTGTTTTGGGCAAAGAAACACAAAACAAACACTTAAAAGCACATAAAATCACAAATGTATTATTTTTGATTTTGCTTGTGCCGTGTGTGCTGATTGCGCTTTTGTCGGCAATCATTATGTTTAACACAAAATCCGCCGGCGGATATGCAAATTTTTTGGGATATTATGTCTATGAAATTCAAAATGACAATTTCAAAATGTCAACACAATTTGAACGTTATGATGTCGACCCATATGTGAAAGGGGCAAAATTTTTGTTTCATAAAGTCAGCATTGATGACATTGAAGACGGGCAATTTGTGATTTATTATTCTTCACCAGGCAGTGATGAGCCAATTTCAACCAGTGCGCCAGACTGGGTGCCACTTAACAACATGGTTAACCCAATGCCAACAGAGTTTGTGGGTGAAGATGATGACCTTGCAGAATTGAAAATGGTGCAAATTGGGCACAAAAAAGCAGTTATCACAGCAGAAGATGGAACGCGTTATACGGTGTTTTCGTATTATCAAAACATTGTTGACCGCGGGTTTGACTTTGACCACACCAACGCCGGCAGCGAACTTTTGGTTTATAACAACATTGTTGGTGTGATGGCAGAAGACCAAAACGCATTTTTGATGTCTGTTTTGGAATTTTGCGGTTCAACCAGCGGGTTTTTAACACTTGTGCTGATTCCATGCGTGCTGCTTATGACAATCAAACTTATTTCGCTTTACTTTTACCGCCGTTGGGCGCATGAAGAAGAACTTATCCGCGATACAGAAATTATGGCAAACGACAAAGTGTCTTACAACCAAGCGCTTCGCGGCGCCCGCAAAAGCAGGGCCGCGCAAGGCGAACGCATTATTTCATCAACCCGCGGCGCAAGTGCTGCATCCGCCAAGCCACAATCACAAAATGCATCAAAACGCGGAAGCACTGTGCCAAAAACCGCCGCACCAAAGCCACAACCAAAGCCGCGCGCGCCAGAACCTGTTGCACGCACAGCCCCAAAACCACGCGGTCAAGCAGCGCAAACACCTGTGCAGCGCAGCGCCCCAAAACCACGCACCCCAAAAACCAACAAATAGGAGTTTGTTATGCAAAAAGTTGCAAAGTTTTTCAAGGTTTCTTTTTCACAATTTGAAAAAGATTGGCAAAATGCGTTTGGCGAAGTGCCACAAAATTTGCAAGAAATTTATGACAATATTAAACTTCCAAGGCGGGCAACGGCAGGCAGCGCGGGGTATGACATTTTTTGCCCAATCAACCTGACTGTGCCGCCAAAAACACAAATTTTGGTGCCAACCGGAATAAGGGTGCAAATGAAAAATGGTGCATTTTTGGCAATTTTTCCGCGAAGCGGGCTGGGGTTTAAATTCCGCCTGCAACTGAACAACACGGTTGGCATTATTGATGCGGATTATTTTGGCGCAGAAAACGAAGGGCATATAATGTTGAAGGTTTTCAACGACAGTGCCGACCGCGTGACCGTTGAAATTGCACAAGGCACAGGGATTGCACAAGGCATCTTCCTGCCATTTGGCATCACCGAAGATGATGATGCAAATGAAATCAGAACCGGTGGTTTTGGAAGCACAACATAAGCTTTACACCGCGATTTACAAGAATATCACAAAGCCGCATTGTGCGGTTTTTTTGATTTGATAAGGTTGCCGGCAAGGGAAAGCACCCTGCCGGTGTTTTTTCGCAAAGAAAAGGTAGGGGGCGAAATGGGCGCTGACGGCACGTCAGCGCGCGCTTTAGCGGGGCTTCCCGCCGCCAAAGCGCAAGTTTTTTGGCATGCCAAAAAACTTCCATTTCGCCCCCACACCAACAAAACAAAATAAATTGCCTTTGAAAAAACACTTTACTTTGCTGTTTAAGTGTGTTATATTTATAATTGTCAAAAAATATCTTGGAGCAGGTTTTTGGAAAACATCTATAACCAAATCAGAACATTTATTGTTTTCGAGCTGGACCCAATTGTCAGAATTTTGCTTGTTGGCCTTTTTGCAATGTTGGGGATTTTTTGCATCATCAATGTTGTCAAGGCGTATGTCAACGCAAAATCATACAGTTCTCCAAAAATTGCCCCGATTATTTTTGCAATAATATTCTTGGGAATTGCAACTTTTATTGCAGTTGTGTAAGGAGGTTTAAAAATGGAAATGCTGGCTTTTATTGATCAAGGGTTGTATAATTTCTTAACCATTGCAAGATATATTCTTCTTGCAATCACAACACTTTGCTGTGTGGTTTTGATTGTTACAACACTTATGCAATCAAGCGCAAATCAAGCAGGCAATGCCGTTACAGGTGGCGAAAGCGACAGTTATTTTTCTCACAACAAAGACAACTCTCGCGACGGCAAGCTGAAACGCATCACAATCATTATGGCGTCAACCATTGCCATTTGTTTGGTGTTGTATTTCTTGACCGGTTTGATTACAAAATT
>JAFVTB010000076.1 GCA_017503445.1 Clostridia bacterium | reverse complement strand
AATCAGTTTAAGCATATACTTTTCAAGGTCATCATAATCAAGCACATTTTCACTTCGTTTTTCATTGGCATAACATTCTTGAAATAAAAGTGTTATCTTGCAAAGTGCCATTGCGTTTTTTGCAATTGTTGCAAGCTGCTGTTCGCAAACTTTTTTATCAGCAAACGCCCAACCCTTGATTTTTTTTGCAAACTTTGAAAACCCTTTTTTTGTGGCGTCAAGTTTTTCATTCAAATCTTCAAGCTCTTTGTTTTTAACAAGTCGACCTTTAGGCGGATTTTGCCAAATGTTGCAGTTCAAGAAAAACTTTTCTGGCTGCGGCTGAATGGTTGAAAGCATATTAATATATCCCGCGCAATGCGCCACACACTTATCTTCCCCCAAATTTGCCGCCGTTTGCGCCAAATTTTTAAACGCGTTTTCATAATGTTTTGAAACAAAATAAATTTCATCGTTTAAAATTTTCAACCCCAAATTATGGTCAAGATTTTGACAAAGCAAAAGCATGGTGTTTTCACACCAATTTTTTGCATCAGGCACAGCAAGCAAAAACCTGTGCAATTCTTTCACAAGCGTTTTCACACCTGCGGTTGTGCGATTTGCGCCATAGATATCCAAAAGTGTGGCAAACTCTGCAGGATTTGTTTTTTCAAATTCTTGAATTGCCTTATCAAGCGCACGGTTTTGAAGTTTTATGCCACGCGTTTCATCAATTATATCAAACGCAGGGTTTATATCCAAAAGCATAAAATATCGTTTTATCACCTTTTGAAAAAAACTGTGAATTGTTGAAATATCTGCCGTTTCAACATTGTCAATTTGAGCAAAAAGCGCGGGATTGTTCTTCACTTCGCCATAAATGGCATTCACAAGTTTTTGTTTCATTTCTTCGGCAGATGCCTTGGTGTAGGTCAGCACCAAGATGTTTTTTATACCAACGCCGCCCGTAGTGATCATGTTGATGATTTTTTGAATCATAATGGTTGTTTTTCCGCTGCCGGCACTTGCGGAAACAAGTTGATTTTTGTTTTGGCAATCAATCACGGCCTGTTGTTCAGGTTTATATGCAATTCCCATTATTCACCTCCTTTCC
Organism: Clostridia bacterium; assembly: GCA_017503445.1. GTDB lineage: Bacteria > Bacillota > Clostridia > Christensenellales > UBA1242 > UBA5489. Next base: position 1,023 of record JAFVTB010000076.1, on the reverse strand, counting down.
AAAGGGCAAAGTGCCCTGAATTCACATCAAAAACTTTTTCTCGCACCAAAAGATTTTCAGGGCGCTGGCAAATCGCCAAATATGGGCAAAAGCCACAGGCATTTTCATTTGGCAAAAGGGCAATATTGCCTTGCAAAATTTCCTGTATCCCCTGGGTGGTCATCGCGATGGCATAATCCATCATATCATCAAGGGTTTCTTTTGCAAGATGATTGCCATGTCGCGTATTAAATTGCATTTCAGGGTTTTTAAGGGCTTCTTTGCTTGTTTTGATCTCACACGGGAAAATTGTGCTTTTTGGATTTTCCAAAGAAAGGGTGTTATCAAAATTCAGCAAAAATTCTTGCGCCAAAACATTCTTTCCGCGAAGCATATATGGATGCGATTTTTCTTCGGAATATTTGTTTAAGATCGGAAAATAAAACACACCTTGAATATTGAGGTTTTGAAGCTGGGCAAGCGCCTTGGCATACACAAAAATTTGCAGCTTTTCACCATAGAAAAGTTCGCCGTCACTGCCCTTCACACTGCTGCCGGTTTTATAGTCAATAATTACGGCATTGTTTTGATATGTATCCACCCTGTCCACAATGCCAACAAGTGAAAAATCCTTGTCAAGCACACGAAGCTTAAAGGTTTGTTTTGCGCCAAAATAAACTTCCAAAAATTTGGGATGGAAATTTGATTTATGATATGCGTCAAAAAGATATGTGCAAAGCCGAAGTGCCTCTGCCCGCAGAATTTGAAGTGAAAATTTGTTTTTTTCCAAAAACAATTTTGCAAAACTTTTGTCATTTTTTATGTCTTGAAAAATATCATCAACAATTTGGAAAATCTCATTTTTTTGTCTTTTGCAAAAATTGTTTTGTGGCTGCAAAAACACCTCTGCCACTTTGTGCAAAAGGTTGCCCACATCAAAAGATTGCAACTGGGCCGTTTGGGGTTCCGTAAGTTTCAAACCATATGCCAAAAAATGTTTGAACGGACAAGAATAGTATGATTCGATTTGCGAAACTTTTGTTT
>JAFVTB010000075.1 GCA_017503445.1 Clostridia bacterium | reverse complement strand
CCGCAAACACCGTGATTGCACAAATGATTTATCTTGAAGGCAAGGCGGCCGATAAGGATATTTATCTTTATATCAACAGCCCAGGCGGCGAAGTGGCAAGCGCATTTGCAATCTTGGACACAATGAACTATATCAAATGCGATGTTTCAACAATTTGCATTGGGCTTGCGGCAAGTGCGGCATCACTTCTTTTGTGCTGTGGCGCAAAAGGAAAACGCTTTTCCCTTCCAAACAGTGAAATTATGATCCACCAACCATGGCTTCCGCAAACCGGTGGACAGGTGACGGATCTTGAAATCACCGTAAACCACGTGGCAAAACAAAAAAGAAACTTACAAGCATAATCGCGGGCCAATGCGGCAAAACTTATGAAGAAGCCCGCGAAGCAATGGAACGCGATAATTGGCTTGATGCCGAAGAGGCCAAAAAATTTGGGCTTATTGACAAAATTTTTATCAATCGTGATAAAGAAAAAAAATAAAATAAAAGGAAATCTATGAAAAACGAAGATTTGGTTTGCAGTTTTTGTGGCAAGCCACAACATTTGGTGAAGCGCTTGATCGCAAGCCCTGATGGAAGTTGCTATATCTGCGATGAATGTATTGATATTTGCAAGGATATCATCAAAGATTATAAAGTTGAAACCATCGAGGCCGAAATCAATCTTCCAACACCAAAGGAAATCAAGGATCGCCTTGATGAATATATTGTTGGTCAAGACGATGCCAAACGCGTGCTTTCTGTGGCGGTGTATAACCACTATAAACGCATAAATTATAATTTGCTTGCACAAAAAACCGATGATGATTTGGCGATTGAGCTTGAAAAAAGCAATATTTTGATGGTTGGGCCAACGGGCAGCGGCAAAACACTTTTGGCGCGCACGCTTGCCAAAATTTTGGAGGTGCCTTTTGCAACTGCCGATGCCACAACGCTAACTGAAGCAGGATATGTTGGTGATGATGTTGAAAACATTTTGCTGAAGCTTATCCAAAATGCGGATTATGATATCAAAAAAGCCCAGCGCGGCATTATCTATATCGATGAAATTGATAAAATTGCGCGCAAAACACAAAATGTGTCAATCTCTCGCGATGTTTCAGGTGAAGGTGTGCAGCAGGCACTTTTAAAAATCTTTGAAAGCACAGTTGCAAGCGTGCCACCACAAGGCGGTCGTAAGCACCCGCATCAAGAAATGCTCAGAATCGACACCACAAACATTTTGTTCATTTGCGGCGGTGCGTTTGTTGGACTTGAAGATATTGTGAAAGACCGCCTTAATGAAAAACAAGGCCTTGGCTTTAACAGTGATTTGAAAGTTTTGCAGGATAAAAAGGCCGTGAATTTCACAAAAGATTTGCAACCGCAAGACCTTATCAAATTTGGGCTTATCCCTGAATTTGTTGGGCGGCTTCCGGTGGTTGTTGGGCTGACAGATCTCAGCGAAGGTGCACTTGTAAAAATCTTGACAGAACCAAAAAATTCCATCATCAAACAATACAAAAAAATGTTTAAGATTGATGGCGTTGATTTGGAATTTGAGCCAGAAGCAATCCGCGCTGTTGCCCAAAAGGCAATGCAGCTTAAAACCGGCGCACGCGGGCTTAGGACAATTTTGGAAGATGCAATGCTTGATGTGATGTTTGACACCCCAACCGATAACACAATCCAGCGTGTTGTTGTGCCAGAAAAATATATCAAAGACAGAAGCAAAAAAGTGGAAATCATAAGAAAACCGCTTGAAGAAAAAACCGCTTCTGGTGAAACGAATTCATAAATAAAAATGCCGAACTTTGCAAAGGTCGGTGTTTTTTATTTGACTTTATGGCGCGTTTCTTCCTATAATATAAACAAATATATATAAATATGTCTAACCCGCGCGAATGATAACCTGAAAAATATGCAAAATAATATATATTTGGGAGATTTTTCGATGAGATTTTTCAAAATATTCCTTGTTGCTTTGGCATCACTTGTGGGCAGTCTTGGGCTGATTTTGGGCGTGATGTATCTTGCCGGCAGTTTTAATGAAAAACAAGTTGCCCCAGAGGCAATTTATTTTGAACTTGGCCAAGATCAAACCGCGTTCAATTTTGCAACCGATGCAACAATCAAAATTCAAACATCAACTGAAGATGTCACACAAACAAAAATCACGCTGTCTTTGCCAAATGCGCAAACCAGCCAAGTTGGTGGCATAACATACATAACCAATGGCATTATCCAAGTGCCAAAATTTGTTATGCTTGGACAATCATTCAAAGTTGAATTGATTAAGGCCCCAAATGCCGAGCTTGATGGCGAAGAATGGATTGTTGGCGGCGTCAGCACCCTGACCGCAAAAAGTGAATCCCTTTTGGCAAGCCAAATCTCTGTGGATATCAATGTGGATGTACCGGTGAAAAGCATTGAAGTGATCACTTATGCAAATGACACGTTCACCCAACCGTCTTCATCTTTTGCGTCTGGTGAAACATTTTATGCCAAGGCAAATTTTTTGCCGGCTGAAAGTGTATACAAGTTTTCTCAAAATGGCGAAAACAACTTACCCGTGCAAATGAAAAGTGTTTTCTTTGATGTGATTTCAACATCAAATTGCGTTGCTGAAAATGCCGAAATCAATGCCTTGCTTGCAGCAGATGGCATCACAAATGTGAAGGCCTTTGATGCAATTTCTGCAACAAATGACCTTTCAATCAATGGCTATGTGTTTTTAAATGCCGCCCTTGAAGAAGCATGTTTGGCGGAAAATGGTGACAATTTGGATGCCATTTTGGCGGAACTTAAATCGTCTGGAACCAGTCTTTCTGCAAAGAAAGAACTTGAACTTAAAAATCTTGCGATTCGTTCTTTCACAATCAACGAAAGCTTAACACCTAAAACATTGACATTTAATCGTGCAAATAAAATTTTTGCAAACTTTGGAAGTGTGGCAAGTGATTTGAATTTTGGAATTAAGATAAGCGATTCCACAGAAGCCACCCCAAACTTGCAAAGCAAAATCAAAAATGTTGGCTTAAAGGTGATGTATAAGGCAGGTACAGATGCATATCTTCCAGCCGACGAAAATCAATTTTTGATTGTGGATAATTTTGGCAATGCGCTTTCTCCACAAAACGGATATTATCTTCCAAATGTGGTTGTGGCAGATGTGAATAAAAGTTATTGGAATTTTGTGCCACTTCAAGCAAACCTTGATTTTGTATTTGAACTTTGCATTTTGAATGATGACAAAACCCCCGACACAACGATTGCCGCAATCAATACATCCAAAAGCGGCAGTATGCAAGTTTGGCAAAGCGCGGGTGTGGTGGCGTCAACCGCAAGCTGGACCAAAAGTGATGATATCACCCTGACGGTTGTTGACAATCCAAATCCAACACTTGTGCAAAGCGAAGAATATGATCTTTCAAAAATCCTTTCTTTCACTGCAGGCACATACAATGTTGTAAGATACATTGCATACACGGATAATCAAGATGATCTTTCGGCACTTTTGCCAACATGCGTTGAAAACACAAATTATAACCCAAATATGCTTGGTTTGCCGGCAAACACCCGCATTTTTGAACTTTCAACCCCAATCATCAAACTTTTGCCAAGCCAAATTGAAAAATTCAACGTGAAAGCCGTTGTGTTGAAAAGTGATTATCTTGGTCGCATTGAAAGCACATATTCAATCTTTTCACAAACCGATGATTTAACGGTGAATGTGCAAAAAACCGTGAAAAATCTTTCGGCAAAAATCTTTGTGTCAAGTGCAAATCTTGTGAAAAATCTTGATGATCAGCCACTTGCAAAACTTGCTTTTGTTTATGGCACAGGTGACAACATTTTTGATATTGTGTTCACCATAAATGCGGACAACAAAACCGCGCTTGATCACGAAAAAGAAATCTTTTTGAAAGATTTTTCTGCAGGCAAAATTCGCATCATTGATTATATCCAAGGCGAACAGCAATCTGTTGTAACGCAAACTGCAGGCGTTGGTGAATATATCAGTGACACCCAGTGGCAATATGCAATCTCTTATTATGCCGGCAATGGCGATCGTGACATCGAATTCCATTTTGACTTCGCATATCAGCAAACAAATTTGATTTCTTTCACCCAACCAATCAAAACTGTTGAGTTCAACAGTGAAGATATGGGCTTTGATGGCGCTTCATTTGATTCATCTGCTCATGCAGCAAAAATCGAACTTTATGATGGCAAGATTTTCACACTTGAATTTGCCTATGAAAACGATGAAACCACGCCAATCCAACAACGCATAACCATCACGGGAACACAAGCATGCGGCGATGCCATTTTTGCTGAAAGTGTTGACAGGCAATATTATCTTGGGCAAGATCCCCTTGAAGATGTTGTTGATGAAACAACAGGCAAATTCCTTGTTGTGGCAAAAGATAAGTTTGGCAATGTTGTTTCTGCAGAAAATTGCAGTTACGAGCCAAAGCCAGGATATTATCTTCTTACAACAAATGAATATTCATCTGCATTAACCGCTTCCCCAACAGACAAACTTTTCTTTGTTGAAGACAATGATTTGGCAACTGTTTCTGTTGGTGCCAATGTTGGCCACATTGAACTTGGCGTTTGGGTGCCAAGCGATATTGAAACTGGTTTTGTTTCACTTTCTGCATCACAGGCGGCAACTGAAATTGCAATCAATCGTGTTGGGATCAAAGGTGGCAAAATTCAAATCACCGGTGAAGAAGGGCTTTTAAGCGTACGCTATACAACCAAAGGGCAAACCTGGGAACTTTGCGATGATCAAATCTTGAAATATTCATTTGCTGCTTCATTTGATGCTTATGCTGGTGTTTTGGCATATGATGAAACCACAGGCACAATCACCGTTTTGCAAACACTTGGTCAGGCAATCAGTCTTGATCTCACCGCAACCGCCCCACTTGGTTTGCAATTTTCAATCAGTTTGACAATTTCAAAAAATATTGATGTGCAATTCAATCGCATCACTGCGCAAAATGGCATTCCTCAAACCAACACAATTGGCAATATTCCGCATTTCTTGATGTTTTCAGACAATGATGTTAAGTTTGTCGCAAGTGTGACATATATCCTTAACGAAGATGTGGATTTTGAGCTTTCATATGGCGTGTTTTCAAACAGCCAAAGCAATGTTATTCGTCCACAACCAACCTTCACCCAGCAAGCCAATGGCGCAAGTGTTGATCTTGAGTTTGTTCTTTGCTTCACAAAATCACAACTTAATGCACAAACAATCACCATTTCTGCCGGCAGCGGAAGCAGTTATGTTTATCAACAAGATATCAATCTTTTGGTTTCTGCCAATGCTGAATTTGCAGGTGATGTTGATACACTTAATAAATCCGTTGTTATTGATGACTTGACCACAACTTATGACATCATCACACTTTCTGATGTTCAACGCATTGTTGGCGACAGCACCCTCACGTTGGAAGACCTCACAATCACTTTTGCAAGAACCACCGATGGCACATTGAAAGATAAAGTGTTTTTGAATGGCAGCTCTGTGCCACTGGAATCAAATATTTTTGCCTGGGATAACAACAGCAAAAAAATCAAAGCAAAATCCACAATGATTGCAAACTTTGATTTGGATGGGGAATATGTTGCATATCTTAATGTGCGCTATGGCACAGCAGAAATTGGCACAATCAAAGTGATGATTTCCACAAGCGTTGCCCCAAATCAATCAAACAGCGATTTTGAAAAACGCTTTGCAATGTTTGATGGCAAATTATATCTTGTTTTGCAAAGTGGTGAAACGGGCATCACTGGCGCGTATATTCAATCACTTTTCAACAATGTTGAAGAAATTGATTTTGCCGTGGACAACAATTTTGTGACAGCCAATGATGATGCAAATTTCACCGTGAAAGCAACATCAAACTTTGTTGTTTTGTCAAAACACAATGTTTTCCTCACACTTAAACACATCGCGCAAGATCTTTCAACCGTGGCAGAAATCACTTTTGGTGTGATGATTGCGCCATATGACACCGCATTCGTCACCTATCAAAACCCACCTGCTTTTGAAGGTGCAAGTCAAGGATTGCAAGACTTTTCAAGCTTAAATGATTTCTCGCGATTGTATCAATTCAATGTGTTTGATGAATATAAAAGTGGGGAAGATGCAAACCTTTTCAAAACCCAAAGCAAAACTTTTGGGCTTTCACAAACTGTGCTTTCAAAATTGCAAGATGGCACATTCACCTATCAAATTTTGATGCAGGGTGCTGCAGGTGAAATCACAGATGTGGAATATCAAGGCACCTTCAACACAAACACGGGCATTCTTTCAACAATTCCAACAAGTGAAGATGCATTTATATATTTTGTTGTCTATGAAGATATCAAACAAGAAAACCCAATTGGGCTTTATCGTATCAAACTTGTGGCAAACTCTGCAATCAATGTGTATTATCCGTTTGCAGATGGTGCGCTTGCAGAAGACCAAATTTTGGCGGAATATGTTTACGAAGATAAAAACAATCCAGAAAAAGTTATCAATTTTGACGAAGTTTTTGCCTCAAATATGCCAAATGCAGGGCGTCAACGCGTTCAACTTGACATATGGAATGAAACCCTTGGAATTTATGAAAAAACCACCCAGCCATACACCATAAAATATTCGCTTTATAAAGTTGATAACATTCTTGCACAAAACTCTCTTGGCACAATCAAAACCAATTATGGCATTTGGATTGACGAAAGCAACCTTAATATCGTTTGTCAAGGCGATGATTCAAGAAGATTCGATATTATTGTTCAATGTGATATTTTAATGGGCAATATTGCTATTGGCACAGTGCATTACACAATTTCCCTTAACAACACAGAAAAATCGCTTTACAGTTTGAAAATTGGCGCAGAGGATTATAAAACCAAAACCCAAACCGTGCAAAAGCATGAAGCGTTTAACTTTGGCGAAATCGTGCTTTATAAAACCGAAGGTTCTGTTTCAAGCCCGGCACTTGATGTTGCCCTTGGCACACATTATTACATCAATGGTCAAGACGCCAATGATTTTATAAAAGAAGAAAACAAAACCCTTGCGCTGAAAGACACTGCCGTAAGTGATAAGGTTGTGCAATTTGTGTTCTTCACAAAATATGGCGTACTTCACACAACAACAATCACATTTGTTTCTGATTATTTTGTGAATCTTGCTGCCGACCAAACGGTTTTGACAATCAACCCGCAAACAAATCATTTGGAAGTTTTGGCCAACACAGAATTTTCTTTGAAAGAAGTGTTTGAAATTTCAAACGCAAACGGCAAGATTGCTGTTTCAAATTTTGAATATTATATTGATAATCAAAAATTTGATGGTCACAATGTGGCGTTCAATCAAATTCAAACTGCCTCACAAACCCATACACTTAAGGTTGTTGCAAAACTTAGTCAAGCTGGTGTTGGCGCGACAGAAGATTATGTGTTTGAATATCAAATTGATGTTTTGCAAAGCATAAAATCAAACTTTGCAAATGCGCCGCTTGCACTTGGCACACTGCCATATGATGAAGCATACAAAACCAATGGACTTCCATTTGATAAACTTTTGTCAACCACATTCACTGATGAAAACTTCTTGTTTGAAAGCGCGAATGAAGCTGTACTTTCGGGATATTCTTTGGCGGTGAATATTGATGCCAATGCATTTGGATATGCAAGCATTTCAGCTTCAGAAAGCGTGCTTTCAAAAACATATTCATCTCAAGAATTTTTGGCAATGGCGCACGATGCAAAAATTTATCTTTTGAAATCGCCAAACCAAAACAATCTGACGGTGACAATTTCATTCATTTTGACCAAAACAAATGCCGATAACACCACCACAAGTCTTGAATCAAAACTTAAATTCGTGGTTTCACCTGATATTGCTTTATCGTTTGTTTATCCACAGGCAAATGCAAGTTCAAACCTGACCACAGAACATATTTTCCTTTCCCCAACATTCTTTGATGGTGCAACCGAAACATTCACCTTTGATTTTGCGGGTGAGGGCATGGGATATTTTGGCACCACTCGTGCACAGTTTACAAGCGCCAAAACAATTGATTACAGCCGCATCCAAATTCGTGCTGAAAGCGGACAAAACATTTTGATTGATGGTGCTGCAACTGCAACAAAATCACTTACAGAACCTTTTGTGATTTGTTGGAACACTCAAAGCGCATTCACTGGCGCCATGAGCGGCGCCGTAAGCTTTGCCGTTTTGATCGATGGTGTGCAGCATGATGCATACAACATTGTGTTTAACAATAACATCGAAAGCATTTTTGATATCTCATCACTTAAAAACCTTTATAAAAATGCGGAAGATAACTCTGTTGCTTCGCCAGAACAATTCTTTGTGGATAACTCTTCAACAGAAGCGCTTTTCAGTCATAAAACCGCGCTGTTCACCTTCAAAAACCTTGTGCAAGATGAAAATACAACACTTGTGGCTTACGTGAAAAGTGAAAGCGGTGCAAAAGAAGAACTTGGCACAATCACAATTGGCAAAACCAGCCAACAACACAATTGGATTTGGAAAGCAAAAACCCAAAACATTGCACCAGATTTTTCAAATGTTGTGATTATGGTGAAGGGTAAGACAACTGAATACACTTTCTCAACCACCACCACCGATGAAACCAGCGTATATTATTATAACAATTTCTTTGAAAACAGCGCAAAATTGACATACAGATTAAGTGCAACCTATTTGGGCGAAGAATTGTCTTATGAAAACCTTGTATCACTTATTGATGACATAAGCTTTGAAAACATTCGTGGCAGAATCGACAGTTTTACCCTTCCACGCAAAACCGCACAAGCTGGAAGCATTGAATTCTCAATCAACGGGCAAACTTTGGCAGATAAATATTATTTTGAAGTGGTGTATGATTTCCAAGCGCAAGAGGCGTTCAGCACATCACTTGGCCAAACAAGCGGCATTGTTCATGAACTTCGTGCACCATCGTCAATCAAGCTTGCAAACAAAAAATTTGGCATTTCTGGGCTTTCACAAGAGTTCAATGAGGATTATTTCACCACACACGATGTTGAATATTTTGCGCAGATTGTGATGATCACAAATGCCGCGTTTGAAAGCAATCCAACCCAAGAAAATGTGAAGTTTTTGGCAAACACCAAACTTTGGTTTATGCAACAATATTTTGAAAACCTCACCTCTGTAAAAGATTCTGTTCTTTGTGCAGCTATAGGATTCAAAAAAGATGTTCAAGAACGATATATTCATAACTTTGACCTTGCCGCATTTGGTGCAGAAAATGATGGAAACTTTGTGTATATCCTTGTGTCTTATGGCACAGATGAAACTGCGCGCGGCACAATCACCAGCACAAACATCAACAAATTTGCGTTTGCGCTTTTGAAAGTGAAGATTCTTCCAAATGAAAACAGCATTCAACTTCTCAACACCGATGGGCTTTATAATGGCGCAAGTGAAGAAAGCAATCAAATCATCACCTATACTGATGGCAAGTTTGATGATATCCTTCTTGGCACCTATGGCGCAAAATTGGAAGAGAAAAATTTGATTTATGTTTTGGGCACAGGAACAACAAACCTGATTTGTGATTCAACCGGTACCCATCCAATGACATTTAAACTTTGTGGCGATATTGCCGAATATGCACATATCCCTGAAACAACATCTTCAAGTTTGTATCTTAAACAAAAAACAGGCGCGGTGGCAATGTATGGCGATAAAACAGGATATATTCAAATCACTGATATGTATGGCTTTGAAGCGAAATATTATATCACCATAAAAGCTGCTATGACTAATGATGCCCTTGCTCTTGTATCGGAAGATGACGGCAGCCCATTTGTGAATGCAATCTCTGGCAACATATTCTTCACAGGCACAGAACTTGTGCTTATTGATTCAGAAGCAGAATTCAAAGCCGGTGAACTTGGCGCAATCAAAGTTTACAATCTTCAAAAACTGATAAACAATGTGAAAAATTCAACAACAGGCAATGAATGGAAATTCAAGGTTTCTTATGCAATCCCAAGTTTGAATTTCACGGCAGAAAATGATATTTTCACGGCTGCAGCTGATGCCCCACAAACCACGCTTGTTTTGCCAAGCATTTCTGTGAACACAAAAACAGTTGAATTGTTTATCATTATCACCGTCACGCACAATGAAACCACCGAAGTTGTCACCCTTGGCACAACAATTGATATTAAACAACGCTTCAAACTTGCTTTGGCCGCAGATGAAAAAGCCAGCGTTCAAGCCGGCGTGGCGTTTGATGTTTCAAAATATTTAACTGTCACTGATGAAGCAAACCTTGGCACAAATCTTGGCAGCGCAAATGTCTCTGCCAACACCCTTTCACTTCGCGTAAGTGCCGAAAGCGCATATATTGGCAAAGCAATCACAATCACCGCCATTCATCAAAGCGATGAAACACTTAGCGATTTAAATATCAACATCCAAATTGGCAAAACCTTTGATGGCCAGGCAATGACCGCAACAAATGGATATTATTATTATCAACTTGCTGTTCATCCTGCGCTTGTGGGCAAAAACTTTGCAAACTATGTCTTCACGGTTTCCTCAAGTGAAATTTCAAGGCAACAAGTGCAAAGTGCTTGTCAATTTGTGGCGGATAAAATCATTTCACTTACCACCAGCAATATTGACGCGTCAAAAACAGTGTATGTGCATATCAATAATGGCGAAAATGCCTTTGCTGTGCCGTTTGCACTTAGTAAAAACGGTGTTCAAACAAAATCACTTTGTGAAGTCACTGCCGCAGGTGCGCTTGTGACAAGTGTTGGATATAACACGGTCACTGAAAACCTTCCTGAAATTGCAACCCTTGGCGCAGAAGGCGCAGTTGTTGGGCAAAACAGCATCTATAAGTTTAACCTTTCTTCAACCCCTGTGAAGCCAGAAGAACTTCAAACAATCAAAAACTTTGCGCTTTATGATGACAGTTTGCAACTTCAAATCAACAAACCAAACGGCGTTGAAAACCTTACACTTATTGAATTTGTTATAACAATTTCTTTGGATGGTGAAATTTTGGGAAGCGGTTCTTATCCAATCACAGAAAATATTCCACATTTGCGTTTTATAAGTGTTTCTGAAATTATTGGAAATGTGGATATCACCAAAGAATATGATGTTTCAATAACCTACACAATTTCATCAAGTTCTGTGCCAAGCATCATCACTTACAACGGAACATCTGCAAAATATAAAGCCCAAGAAAACCTTGGATATCAATATGAACTTTCTTCAACCTTTACATTTAATCAAATATCAAGTGGAAAAACCGAAGTTTTGAACGTGCTTACAAAAGATGCGTTTGCAAACAGGATTTATCAAGCCAAGAAATATTATCTTGTGCAATATCTTGACCAAAACACTTTTGAAAGCACACCAATCAGCTTTACAATTACACCAAAATATTATGGTTTGGACACAGAAGAAACTGTGCTTGATAAAACAATCTATGCAAATCAATACACCATTGAAGATGGCAATTATGTGATTGATTTCAATATGTGGACAAGCGGCTTTAATCTTGTCAACCTTGCGGGTGACACTTTGGGTTCACTCAGTGCCGATAAAACACTTTCATTCAAAATCAATAATGGTGCAGGCCAAGGTAGCGGCGCGGCAACACTTAATGCAAATGGTGCCCTTGTGACAACAAGTGATTATCAAGAAGGGCAATACTTTGAAATTGAAGTTTGGGTGCCTGTTGTGGAAGGTGAAGAAATTTGCATTGGCACAATCAAACTTCGCATTATCCACAGCCAAGTGTATGTGACAACCCTTTCAACATATATGTTTATCATCACTTATCCAGGTGAAGGTGAAACAATTGAACCATCATATACATTCACAAAAAATGTGACAGAAATTTCAGACCTTATTTTCAATAATCCAGCCCCTCAACTTCAGGGATTGGTTGATCCCGAAAGCCAAACAATCACAATTGCTGGCGTTGGAAGAAACATTGCCGAATGCAACATTGAAATTGTTACGGTTGTTGAACAAATCTATTCAGCGGAATATGTTGTGAAAGACAATGTGGAATATCTTGAACTGAAGATGAAACTGAATGAAAAATCAAGCACAGCGGGCAAAACCGTTGATTTGCAAATTGATGCATCATCAAAAAATGGCAACATAACGGCTGAAAGCAAAAATGTTTCGCTTTCAATTTCAAAACCTTTGGCAGGTGATCTTGCTTTTGAAATCACAACCCCAAATATTGATAACACACTTTGCGCGTATGAAAACGGCATTTATGTTGTTGACATTCCGTTTGCCAATATATATTCAAGTTTGATTGGTGAAGACTTCAATTATGATGTCAAAGTGCTTGACACTTCTGTCACAAATGCAGAACTTTTGTTTGCAAAACGCACGCAAAGCCAAAGCGAATTTGCCATTGATGACACATTGTATTTTGCACTTTCATTTGTTGACAATGCGGGGGATAACCATTACACAATTCTTGGCACAAAATACACCCCATCAAACACCCAACTTTTTGAAACAGATGGGTTCTTCACTTTGAACATTAAAAATCTGACAACAATCGATGGTTTCGAAGTGTTGACAAAAATTAATGAGGAATATAAAAGCAATGTATCTTGCTACAGCATCAAATATCTTGGCACTTATGATTTCAACCTTTCTGATGGCAGCAATATCTTGCTTTCAAGCCAAAGTGGAAATCAAAAGTATTACAGCATTGCCAAAGTGATTTCTTTCAACACCGATGGTGCGTTTGAAATCAGCATCAACAGTAAAGAAATCTATGACCAAATCATTTCTTCAAGTTCTGCCCTTGTGCTTTCAGAATACACCCAAGATGTCTTCACAGATGCACAAACAGGATATCATCTTCCAAAGGTTGTTGGGTTGAACACAACGGCAAATGGTTATTCTTTCTTCAGTTTTGCAACTTCTGACATCACGCAAAACAAACTTGTTGGCATAAAAGCCCCAAGCTCAAAAACCGATGTTGTGGTTGATTATGATTGGTTCACATCAGTTGCCCCAAGTGTCACTGTTGTGGATATCACAAATAACATAAGCGCCACTAATTTGCAAGATGTTTCATTCTTCAAGCAAACAGGGCCATATCAAATGGCAATTGCCAAAGCCCAACTTGAAATTTCAACCATCGGCACATACACACAATATGTGTTTGATGTCAATGTTTTGGAAACTGCAACCCTTGTGACCCAGATTGAAACACTAAGCATTGAATCGCTTGTGCCAAACGTACAACCACATGGCATTTATGCATTCAGTGTTCAAGGCGAAAGCACAACATATTTTGCGGCCGCTGCAAATGCAAGTACAGAGTTGCTTGTAAACCCAAGTGATGTGCTTACAGGTGAAAGTGGCATTTATAAGTTTGCATATCAAAATATTGTGTTTGATGCAATGCCAAATGGCGCCCAAACATTTGCAATTTACGATCAAAATGGCGAATTGATTGGCGCAAGATGTGTTGAAACAGTGCAAAGTGGCAATGTTGCAACATGGGCGCAAAATGTGCTTTTGGGCGCAAACAAAGCTGTGCAAACAACCACAATCCAAGTTGATATTGCAGCCAAAGAAACAACTTATATCACAACAATTCAAAACGGCGCAAAAACATACAATGTGGTTTATCTTGACGATAAAGGCAACTTTGAAATTGCGCTTTCAACCCTCAACGCAGGTGATGTCATTGAAATTGCAATAAACAATGTTGGCTTTGCAAACTTTGGTGTGGGCGATGAATTGACAATCAATGTTTCTTCAAGCGAAAATGATAAAATATTCAATATTTCGGCAGACGGAACAATCACCCCAATCACCGTTTTGGCAAATGAAACATCAAAAACGATTGATGCAAGTGCGCTGAATATAACAACAACAGTAAATAATTTGACAATCTTGCCAAGTTAATATAAAATATGCCCAAAGGGGTTGTTATGATCACGCCAATTGCTATTGTTGTCACAGTGCTTAATTTTCTTGCAATCATCGCAATGATCTTTATTGAACGAAAGAAACCCGAGATTATTATCTCGTGGCTTCTTTTATTTTCACTTTTTCCAATTCTTGGGTTTGTGTTTTATGTGCTGATCGGCAGCGGGCTGAGTGTCAAAACAAAAAAAATGCTTAGGCGAAAAAAGTTTTATAATGATAATTATGTAAATTATTATCACCAACTTATCAACAACGAGCGTGACATAAAAAATCAAAAAGCATATGAATTGGTCAAATATAATATGCTTGCGGCTGCAAGCGTGCCAACATTTGGCAATTCGGTTAAAATCTTCACAAACGGATATGATAAAATCGATGCGCTTGTGCAGGATATCCAAAACGCAAAACATTCAATCAATATCGAATATTATATCATTGGTGATGATGCCATTGGTCGCCGGGTGATGGATGCGCTTATTCAAAAAGCCAAACAAGGCGTGGCGGTGAACTTGATTTATGACAGTGTGGGAAGTTTAAAAACCAAACGAAAGTTTTTTCGCCCACTTAAAGCTGCCGGTGGCCATGTGAAAGAGTTTTTTCCGCCGCTGTTTTATATTCGTTTGATCAACTTAAAAATGAACTATCGCAATCATCGCAAAATTGTTGTGATTGACGGCAAAATTGGATATGTGGGTGGAATCAATATTCGCGCCGATCATTGTGGTGAAAACCCTTGCCTTTCCCCGTGGCAAGACACGCATATTCGTGTGGAAGGTCAGGCAGTTTACACCCTTCAAAACGAGTTTTTGAATTTCTGGCAATTTTGCAACAAAGAAAACATCGAAACAAACAAATATATTGAACTTGGTTATTTCCCTGATATTGGAAAAGTGGGTGAAACTGCAATCCAAACAATCACCAGCGGTCCAGATGAAACAAAGCATGAAATCAAGCAAAATATGCTTAAAATTTTTCAGGTTGCAAAAGAAGAAGTTATCATTGAAACCCCCTATTTTGTGCCAGATGAAATTTTTATGAATTCAATCAAAATGGCAATTCAAAGTGGGGTGAAATTCAAACTGATTATTCCCGGCAAGCCCGATAAAAAGTTTGTTTATCACGCAACGCTTTCTTTTGCAAAAGAGTTTGTGGATATGGGTGGCGAGCTTTATATCTTCAATGGCTTTATGCATGCCAAAACCCTGACGGTTGATGACTTTGCATTAACGATTGGCACTGCAAATGCCGATAATCGCAGTTTTTCATTGAATTTTGAAATCAATGCCGTGCTTTATGATGCTGCGCTTAACAAAGAATATCGCACGCACCTTGAAGAAGTGATGAAATGCAGCAAAAAAGTGGATGCAGAATATTTTAAGCAAAAATCATGGTGGGTGAAATTCAAACAATTGTTTTTCCGGTTGTTTGCACCGCTGTTTTAAGGAGTTATTATGGAAAATTTTTCATCAGAAAGTTGCCAAAAAAAGTTTATGGCACTTCGCGCAAAAACCCAAAGAATCATCAATAAGGTTGATCCTGCGCAGCGTGAAGACGCAGCAATTGATGCATTCAATGATATTTGTCTTGACGCTTCAAAAAATGACCCTATCGCCCAAGATTATTTGGCATATATTTTCAAAAAAGGGCTCCGTGGGATTATTCCAGAAAACTATGAAAAATATATGCAATGGCAGGTGCTTGCAGCCGCAAATGGCAATCAATATTCAATTGATAAACTTTCACTTTTTTTGAATTTTGCGCTGACAGAGATTTTGTCGGCAGAAGATGTTGAATATCTTATCCGGCGCAACAACCTCACTGAAAGCAATTATCAATATGTGCTTGGCCGCCTGCTTTGCGAAGGCATTGCAGATGAACTGCGCCTTGATCCAGAAAGTTTGGTGAAAGAGCCGCTTACGCATAAAGACTTTGACCCCGTTGTTATGCGCACATTTGACCGCGCCCGCAACTTT
>JAFVTB010000074.1 GCA_017503445.1 Clostridia bacterium | reverse complement strand
GGAAATCAGTTGCGATCTTTTGGGTGATATTGTGATTATCAAATGCAAGGCCGATAACGATCCAAGTTATGAGATTTTTGAAGCGAACAAACTTAATGGTGTATTCAAGAAGGTGTTCAATAAGACATATCAAATTATGTAAAAAAAATCCCAATGGGGATTTTTTTTATTGCGCTGCCATCCAATCGGCATAGATGCCATAGCCCTTTGTGGGGTCAGAAACAAAAACATGGGTTGTGGCGCCCACAAGTTTGCCATTTTGGATGATTGGGCTGCCACTCATGCCTTGCACAATCCCGCCTGTCAGTTCCAAAAGGCGCCTGTCTGTGACGCGAAAAACAAAAGATTTGTCGTCGCTTTCGGGTTGAAAAACGGTTTTGATTATTTCAATTTCATATTCTTCCAAAACCCCGCTCACCGATGATAAAATATGCGCTTTGCCTGTTTTTATGGTAAGACGGCTGCCAATTTCTGCGGTGCGATTGAAATCGGCAATGCTTTCAAGTTCTGTCACATCGCCATAAACCCCAAACGGGGTGTTTTTTTCAATTGTGCCTTTTTTGTTTATGCCTTGCAAAAACACACATCGAAGTTCACCGGGGTGATTTTTTTCTGCGCGATTGATGCCCACCTGGCTGCACTTATAAATATTTCCGCTTGCAACGGGGATTTCTGCGCCTGTTTCATAATCAGTGATTGCATGGCCCAGCGCGCCAAAACGGTTGTCTTGGGCTTTGATGAAGGTGAGCGTGCCAATGCCGCTGGCATCATTTTTCACCCAAAGTCCAAGTTTTTGTTCGCCGCTTGCGGTGTCTTTTGCGGGGGTGATATCCACCTCAACAATCTCATCACCGCGAAGAAGTGAAAGCTTGACAGGTTTTTCGGTTGGCAAGGTTTCCAAAATTTTTGGCACATCATCACTTGAATTTATGGTATGATCGTTGATTTTCAGTAAAAAATCGCCGGTTTTAATATTATTGGAAATAGTTTCTTGGGTTCCATCGGCTGCCAACACATTGCCTGTGCCAACCACCAAAAGCCCTTGTGTTTTGATTGCAAAGCCAAGCGGAATGCCCCCAAGATAAACTTCTTCGCCATCTGTCAATTCAACTTCAATTTGCCTGATGGGGATTATGCCAAAAAGTTTAAGCCACATTTTGGCTGTGGTTTTTTTGCCGCTTCCAACAGAAATATCACTGATATTCACCCAAACTGCGCCACCAAAGGTTTTGCATTGATTTAAGTTTTCCACATCACTTTTTGAAACATACGCGTGCGATGGCAAAGAATATATTTTTTCAACATCGGCGCCCAAAAAGGTTATGCCAATCAAAATCACCACCAAAAGCACCGTAATCTTGAAAAACTTTTTCATAACCCTATTATGTGCATGGAGGCCGAATTTATGTATTTGCGCGCTGATGATTCCAAATCAAAATTTTAATGACGATTCCAAGGCCAAAAACGCCAATAACGGGGTAAAAATTGTTTACAATTGTGTCAAAACCTAATAAACTTATTACAAAAACAAATGTTGTGCAAAAAATTGTGTTGTGTTTGCCAAATTTTTTCTTAAAGGGCAAGCTTGCGGTGTGTAGGCATCCAAAAAGTGAAGTGATGATGCCCAGAAAAAGTATGCTCATAAAAATCCATGGAAATGGGTCGCCAAGACGAAGTGTAAGCACCAAAAATGGCATGCTTGCGTCCATCACAACTGTGCCATTGATGATCAGACAAATTATGCAAATCAAAAGCGCAAGGCAAATCATCATTGCTGCACAAAACGCCGTTTTTTGAATTTGTTTTTTTGTAAGCCCGTGGCCGGCTTCAGCAACAATGAAGTATGAAAGAAGTATGTTGCCAAAAACATAAACAATGATTGAAATTGGCAAAATATGTGCGCCTGTGTTTGATGGCACATATGGAATATTTGTGATGGGCACAAGCGTTGAATAAAGTGAATAAACAATCAGCAAAATCACAATGATTGGAATTAAGATGCCATTCACTTTCACAAGCCCCGCAAAACCAAATTTTAAAACCACATATGCCAATGCAAACACCAAAACTTGAAAAACAATGCTTGGCACGCCAATAAAGTTGTTTGCCAAAACCTCAACTGCGCCCGCAAACATTGCGGCTGCATAAATCAAGAAAATCACAATCACTGCAACATTAAAAAACGGTGAACTGCCCGCAACTTTGTTGATTTCAAAAACGTTTTCAAATTTTTGTTTTGCGCCGATTGAAAGGAAAAGTTTGAAAAGATAATAAAACAAAATGAAAACGATTGGCAAAAAATAAAGACTGCTGAATCCAAACTCCGCAAAAAAAAGTGAAAGCTCTCGTCCGCTGGCAAAGCCCGCGCCGATAATGCTTCCAACAATCAAACTTGTGGCGGCAAACACTTTTTTCATAGTTTCAATATATTAAAGAAAAAAGCCATTTATGAAATGGCTTAAATCTTTTTTCTTAATATATCACCTTTTTGAAGCGGAAGGGAAGTTTTCAAAAACAAAATTTGTTGAACTTGCTTGGCGTCAACAACTTCTTCGCCTGCAAGATTTGTCAAACTTTCAACCACAATGGTTTTGTTAAAAGTGTTTGCGTTGGGTGAAAGCACTTCCAATTCGTCGCCTTGTGCAAAGCGGTTGCGCTGCTGGATTTTTGCCACTTTGCCATTTGCATCTTCTTCCACAACTGCAACAAATTCATGGCTTTGCACAGGCATTGAACTTGCCAAATTTTCCTTTTGTTCGTTGGGGAAATAAAATCCGGTGGTGTAGGTGCGGTGGCTGGCTTTTTCAAGTTCTGTTTTCAGTTCATCAAGGTTTTCCCAGCCGTCAAGTGCTTTGCGATATGCATTCACAACAGTTGCAACATAATATTCGCTTTTCATTCTGCCTTCAATTTTGAAAGAGTTCACACCTGCATCCCTAAGTGCTTTCAAATGCTGGATCATACACAAATCTTTGCTGTTTAAAATATATGTTCCGCGTTCGTCTTCTTGAATTTCATATTTATTGCCCCCGTGGCGGGTGATTTCTGTGATCATATATTGCCAGCGGCATGCCTGCACGCATGCGCCACGATTGCTGTCGCGACCAGAAAGATAGTTTGAAAGCAGGCACCGTCCTGAATATGATATACACATTGCGCCATGCACAAAACATTCAAGTTCAATATCTGCAGGGATTTTCTTTCTTATTGCCTTGATTTCTTCAATGCCCACTTCGCGTGCCAAGATGATGCGTTTTATGCCCATTTTTGCCAAAAAGTTGATTGCAAAGCTGTTCAAAACATTTGCTTGGGTGCTGACATGCACTTCCAAATTTGGGCAAATTTCACGCACCAAACTGATGATGCCAAGGTCTGCCACAATCACTGCATCAACGCCAACTTTTTCAAGATATTGAACATATTCGGCAAGCCCTTCAAAATCATTTTCATGTGCCAAGATGTTGATTGTGATATAAACCTTTTTCCCCCGCGCGTGCGCATATTCCACCGCGGTTTCAATTTCTTTATCATCAAAGTTTCCGGCAAACGCCCGAAGGCCAAATTTTTTGCCTGCAAAATAAACTGCATCTGCGCCAAAGCGGAAAGCAGTCACCATTTTTTCATAAGTTCCGGCAGGTGCCAAAAGTTCTGGTTTCATAAATTTTCTCCTTTGTTTAATCAAGGTCAAACGCTTTCATAATTTCAGAAAGGTCATCCTTTGGATTCACGGCTTCTTTAAGGTCAAAACCGCTTTCATTTGGTGCAAAATCGCCTTCATGGCTTAAAATTTTTGCATAAGCATTGTTTTCAGTTTCGCCGATTTCCAAAAACTTATCCGCCGGGCATTCATATCCATCGGCATTTTCATCCACATGCAAAACTTTTGAAATTTGTGCATCTTTTGGTGTGGGGCGGCTGTCTTTTCGCTTAATGCTGGCAGTGCGCTTTGGTGCAGGGGATTCAGCTGCGGGATAAGCGCTCATCTTATTTAAAAGCAGGCGAATTGTGTCATTATCGGTGTTCACGGTGTCATTGATTGTTTTGTTATCCTCAATTCTAAGGGTGCTGATTGCCGCTTCTGAAAATTTATCAAATGATTTTTTGATGTCGTCAAGCTCTTCAATCTGCGGATAAAGCGTGAAAAGGGTGTTAAAGCTTTTTGCAAGGTTTTTGTAAAGAATCAGCATTTTTTGAATTTTAAGTTCGTAAAGGTTTTGGCTGCTGGCCTCAATTTCTTTGG
>JAFVTB010000073.1 GCA_017503445.1 Clostridia bacterium | reverse complement strand
CGTACATTGAAATTGGCAAACTATACAGCGCGCCTGTGCCGAATCCGCAAACTGCAAGCCCCGCAAGCACAAAGAAAAACAGTGTGCTTGTTTGAATATGGGCGCGAACGATGAACGTTAGCGCAGTAAACGCAATGCCCACAAGCACCACCACCAGCGAAACCAAAAGCGCAGGCTTTTTGTCAATGCGGCCGGCAAGATAAATCCAAAACACTTGCGAAACGATTGCCGCCACGAACAGCGCGCCCATTAAGCATGCGATTTGAAAACTTGTGAAGTGAAAGCCATAGGTGAACAGGTGCAGACCAACCGAACTTAAAAACGCGGTGGAAATCAGCGCAACGGAATACCCCAAAATTATGGCGGAAAAGTTTGGTTTTTTCAGCACCGTGAAAAACTTATAGAAAATCTTAAAGAACGCGCGGAAGGCGTTTTCGGTGGGCTTTTGCGGCCTGAGATTTTGATATATACTGCCCTCAGCCCGCTTTGTGCCAAGGATTGACACCACGCCTGCCAAAAGGCAAATGCCGCTGGTGACATACGCGATGTTGATGTAGCCACCCTGATTAAACTGCGCCTGCCCTGCACCGCTGGGCATAAAAATGAACATAAGCGCGCTGGGTAAAATCATACCCAAGATGAAAAACACAGTTTTGAAGCCCTGAAGTTTGTTTTGTTCGGCATACTCAGGCGCAAGGTCAATTCCCAGCGCAACATATGGCGTTGAAAAAGTTGTGCAAAAGGTTTCAAGACATAAAAGCGAAATCAAAAGCCACACAAATTTTGCGCCTTCGGAAAGGCCATTTGGCACACTCCACAGCAAAATATTGAACACAATCATGCCGATTGTGCCGAAAATCATAAAGCCGATGCGCTTGCCAAATTTTTTGGAGTGAAAATTGTCGGAGATATGCCCAATAAGTGGGTCGGAAATGCCGTCCCAAAATGTGGAAAGTGCCACCGCAAGCCCCACAAGCGTGCCACTTACCCCCAAAACTGACGTGCCAAAAAACATAATAAAATTATTGACGGTTTGCGCCAAGCTTGCATATCCCAAATTGCCAACGCCATAGGCAAACTTTGTTTTAAGGGAAAGTTTCATTCAATATATAGTATGATAAATATTATATAATATATGCAGTGGCAAAATTGACAAAAACACGGCTTTGTGATATATATCACTTTATAAGGAGCAAACCTATGTTGAAAGAAAAAGTTTGGCAGCCAAAGGATATCATATATGCCAAAGATGTGATGATGTTTAAAAACCCCGAAACCAAGGAAATTGAACTTTGGATCTCGGGCAAAAATGGGTTTTGCAAGATTGAAAGCCTTGATGCACATTGCCATATTGTTAAAAAATTGCCTGAAAACCTGCACTTTTTGGAAAGGAATTTAGAGCAAGAACTTTATGACAATAAAGCCTTTAAAAACTATAAGGGATATTACACCGAAAAAGATTCTGATACGATGTATCTTGTTTCAAAAATTCGCCGCTTGGAATTTGCACTTACAATGCAAAATTTGAATAAAGAAAACTTTGCGCAGTTTGTGAAATATATGAAAACCGGATGGCATCCATCAAAACCAACATTTTTTGCACTGGGCAAACGCGATATGACGCTTTCACTTGCAAAAATGGATAAGGGCGTGCATACGCTTACAAAAAATATGTTTTTTGATTGCATCACGTGCCTTCAATATAACTATAACACCAAAAGGCTAGAATTAAAATATACAGAATCGCAACATTATATGACACATATCCGTTCTTGGAAATTTTTTAAAAATTGCATTCCACGCATTCAAAACCGCAATCGTTTTTTCACATACTATGAACTTATCCTTTACAAAGAATTTTTAAATATGAACTATGGCAAAAAACTTCGGGGGCTTATGGCTTATAAAAGAAAACTTGAAGACAAAATTGAAAGCAACAAAATTGCCAAAGCGCAAAAAATCAAAGACGACCAAAGAAAAGAAAACTCAAAGGATTTGTATGAGTTTTAATGAACAATAACCGCGGGGCGGTTATTTTTTTATAAAAACCTGCAAAGAAAGCAGGCAACCATTGTGCCGAAAAGTGAAAGCCCAAGGGCAAGCGGGATTGCATAGTAAAGTTTTTTCACACTGGTTTGCGAAAAATACACCGCGGCAACATAGAAAATTGTTTCGCTTGTGCCCATAATCACAGAGGCGCAGCGGCCAACATAACTGTCTGCGCCATACTGGGCGTAAATATCACTTAAAAGTGCGTAACTTCCACTGCCCGCAAACGGGCGCAGAAGTTCAAGTTCGGCAACCTCTGGAGGTATGCCCAAAAGCCCAAACACAGGCGCGGTGATGCCCACAAGGATATCCATAAGCCCGCTGGCGCGCATAAGCGCAACCATGATCATCACGGTTGCCACAAAGGGGAATATGCCCAAAACAAGGTCAAACGCGCCCTTTGCACCCCTGACAAAAACGTTATAGGTTTCAAGGCGTTTTATGCGGGCGTAAATGAGCAATGCAAGAATCAAAACGGGCATAATATAAACGCTAATCGCCATTTTTCACCCGCTTTTTGAAAAAGATTTTTTCGCACAATTTGGTGGCGGTGATTGCGGTGATGCAAGTGATGATTGTGCCAAGGATTGTGGGAAGAATT
>JAFVTB010000072.1 GCA_017503445.1 Clostridia bacterium | reverse complement strand
GTGATAACAATTATTATGAGTATGGGGGTTGCACGTCTTGCAAAGAAAAAGGCAATTGTCAAACATCTTCCTGCGGTTGAAACGCTGGGTGCTTGTAATGTGATTTGTTCTGATAAAACGGGGACCATAACACAAAACAAAATGGAAGTTGTTGCCATTTATGACAATAATCGTTTGCAAGAAAATCAATTTAATATTTCAAAAACTTCGCCTTTATTTTTGTCAAGTCAGCTTTGCAATGATGCGAGTTTTCAAAGTGGTAAATTTGCAGGCGATCCCACTGAAGTTGCGTTAGTTCAGCTTGCAAAGAAGCTTGGTGAAGATAAAAACAAACTTGACAACATTTATTTGAGAAGAAATGAAATTCCTTTTGATTCAAAAAGAAAACTTATGAGCGTGCTTGTTGAAAAAGATGAAAAAAAACAAATGTATGTTAAGGGCGGTTGTGATAATATTTTAAATAAATGCTCGCACATTTGTATTAACGGGCATATTCGAGAAATTACACAGAGCGATAAAAAAGAAATCAAAAAGATTATAGAGAAAATGGCAGATAAGGCACTTCGTGTCTTGGGTTTTGCCTATAAAGATATATCAAGTTTACGTGATTTTGAAGAAGAAAACTTAATCTTTGTTGGGCTTATGGGGTTGATTGATCCGCCAAGAAAAGAAATTTTAAGTGCGGTTGAAAAATGCAAGCGGTCGGGAATGAAGCCTGTTATGATTACCGGTGACTATCAAAACACTGCCTTAGCTATTGCAAAACAAATAGGAATTGCAAAAAGCGAAAAAGAAGTGATAACTGGTGAAAAACTATCCGACTATTCAGATGAACAACTTATAAAAATAATAGACAAATATTCTGTCTTTGCGAGAGTCAGCCCAAGCGATAAAGAAAGAATTGTGCAAGCGTTTAAATCAAAAGGAAACGTTGTTGCAATGACGGGTGACGGGGTTAATGATGCCCCAAGCTTGAAAAAAGCAAGCATAGGAATAGGAATGGGGCAAAGTGGAACAGACGTTGCCAAAGAAGTAGCGGATATCATAATTGCAGATGATAATTTTGCGACAATCGTGATAGCTGTTGAAGAAGGGCGAAAAATTTATCAAAACATTCAAAAAACGGTTAAGTTTTTATTTTCAGCAAACTTTGCAGAACTTATGTCTTTATTCATAGTTACACTGATTTATCCGCAGTTTGTATTTTTATATCCTGTTCAAATTTTATTTACAAATTTAATCACAGACAGTCTTCCTGCAATAGCATTAGGAGTTGAACAGGCCGAACAAGACCTGATGAGCCGTCCGCCGCGTGATGTCAAAAAAGGCTTGTTTTCAAATGGCAACGGTGTGTCAATTATTGTTTTAGGAGCATTGCAAACAATATTAGTTGTGCTTTCGTATGTCATCGGGCTTAAATATTCGCCTGAAATTGCAACTACTATGGCTTTTTATGTGCTTAATTTAAATCAAATGTTTTATCTGGCATCGATGAGAACAAAATCCCCATTTTATAAGTCAAAACCATACAAAAATAAGTGGTTTTTGATTGCGGTTGCCTTTTGCGTAGTTCTGTTTATGATTTTTGCAATTACGCCGCTAGGTTCAATATTAAAGCTTGTTTCGCTTTCTTCAGGGCAATGGCTGATTGTTGTTGCGCTTTCAGCC
>JAFVTB010000071.1 GCA_017503445.1 Clostridia bacterium | reverse complement strand
CCTGCCCTTGACCAATTTTTTGTGGTGAAAGGACAAGCCAAGAATTTGGCAAGCGCAAACTTGGTTGATTTCACGCCTTCAAACACAACGCAAAAAACTTTGAACTACGAACTTATCACCCAAAATCCAAATGTTTCGCTTGAAAATGGAATGCTTCTTGTGGGCAAGGATTTTGCGGGTGCAAGTGTTGATATCCGCGCCACAAGCCCACACCTTGCGGGAAATGAGGTGATTTTAAGCGTTGATGTCTTGCCAATGCTTGATGAAGAAACTGTGGCTTTGCAATCAATCACATATTCTGGTGCAGAGCTTGAACCAATCTTCCAAGCTGGGCAGGGCGAAGTTCCAACCAAACTTGAACTTTCCGCAAACCTTGCGGCAAGGCAAACTGTGGAATTTGTGTTTGAAGTGCGGTCAAACAAAAGCGTTACAATCACACCGTTTGTTTTAAGCACCAATGGCCAAAGCTCAAGATACATAAATTTTGCAACAGGCAAGAAAACTGAAATCACTGATGGCAGTGGCAATCTTTTGGCAACGCAGTATGTGTTTGAACTTTCTGCCGAGGGAAGTTTGGGGCAAGATGCAATTTGCTTTAAGGCAAAATTCAATGATTTTGATTATGATTTCACAACCCAAAAAATTGATGTGGTTGTTAAGGACACTGTGAACAAAATTCAACTCTTCGTTGATGGCGTGCTTTCAAATCAATCGCAGTTCACGGTTTATGACAGTTATCAAAACAAACTTGGGCTTGCACTTTCGTTCAATGTGCTTCCAACCACAGTTTCTGTGGCAGAAAAAACCCTGATTTTGGAACTTGGCGCAAATGCGGGTGCATACAAATTTTTTGATGAAGAAGGACAAGAACTTGTGTTCACCGATGGCAAGGTTGAATTTGATGGCAGCAGCAAAATCTTTGTGCGTGCAAGCGCGTTTAATGCACTTGCAGGTCAAGTGAAAATTTATGCCAAAGAAAACCCTGTGGTGAAGCAAGTGCTGACATTTAATGCCGCCGCAGGCACAACATTTATGGAATTTATCAACGCCAGCGAAACAATCACTGCACCAAATGGCGCGATAATGTATTATTATAACCTTAAAAGCAATGAGGCCTTGGAGCAGATTGTGCAGTTTAAGGCCGACACTGCTGACCTTCGCGGTTTAACGGTGGAACTGAGTGGCAATGTTGTGGAAATCACAAGCGCGCCAATTGCGCAAACCGATTTCTTCCAGTTCACAATCCAAAGCATTGCGGGCAAGGAAGGCACAGCAACAATCACCCTTCGCCAAGCAAATGGATATTTTGTGCAGGCGTATGTGCGCGTGATTTATGAACTTGTGGAAGATGAAGTGCAGTTCTTTGTTCCTTCCGCGCAAACAAATGCTGCTGTTGGTTTTATGGAACGCCAAAATGATGCCGCATGGCAATTCCGCGTTGCAATCACAAAATCTGCAAGTGTAACGCTTACGCGTGAAGGGCTGGGCGTTACGGGCGTTGAATATGGTTTTTATGACATCGTGAAAACCGAAGACAATCAAGCCGAATATGAAAACTTCTTTGGGCAATATCAAGCCGACCCAAGCGCGTTGACTTTCAGTGCCACAAGCGCAGTTTTGGACACCAAATTTTTAGCGCTTGACCAATTGAAACCAGCCACAGTTGGAAAAACATGGGTGCAAGTTGTGGTGAAGGGACTTAAACTTGAAGAAGCGGTTAATGCAGGCAAAACAACCCTTCAACTTGCCGATGTGGAATACAAATATTATTTCCTTGTGGAAGGCTATATCCCCGCGCAAAATTTTGCACTTTCAACCTATGCGCTTAACCTTTACAGCCAATCAAGTGTTGGATATCAAGACCTTGACAAAACCACCGCCGATGTGGTGTTAAGTTTGAACGATGCAACATATCAAAACATCACATGGCTTGGCGCAAGCCCGCTTTATCAAGTTAATGGCCATGATGTTTATAAAACCCAAGTCAGTGCGGATAATAAAACCCTTTCAATCACCGCGCTTTCAACATGGACATATGGTGCAAATGGTGCGCCTGTGCTTGCGGATGCGGTGGAATTTGCGTTCACTGCCCTTATTAAAGAATTCAACACCGAATATCGCCTTTCAGTTGTGGTGAAAATCACCCGCGCGGTGCAAGTGGAAAAAATTGTTGTGGAAAATGTCAACCTTGACACAGGCATATATATCCCACTCACCTATGATGGCAAGGCAATCACCCGCCAAATCTTGGCAAGCGTTCAAGTGGGCGAAAGTGGAAAGCTTCCTTTTAACACCAATTTGGTGTATGAATTTTTGCCATACACAACCGCGCCTGCAAACGCAATTTCGCTGAATAAAACAACGGGGCTTCTCACCATTTCTGCAAATGCGGAAGAGGGAACTTATGGACAAATCCGTATTGCCCCTGCAGATAGATATAATGCCCAAAATCAATATATTGCGGGCGCAAATGATGTTGCGATTTACTTTAACTTGGTTGTGGCAGATGGCCAAAGTCGCGAAACATCTTTCCGCGTGGCGGCGCTTTCGGATTTTGAAAAGTATACACAAAACGCAAATCAATTAAAACACCTTCATTTCACCCTTGTTGATGACATCACAATCACAAACGCAAATGCACTTGATGAAAACTTTGCAATATGTGCAGACTTTGCGGGCGGGCTTTATGGCGCGTTGACTGATGGTGGCGAAAAATCTGTTATCACCACAAGTTTGCCACTTTTTGGCACGCTTGATGAAAAAGCCGTTGTTGCAGACTTAATGCTTTGCGGTGAAGTGGTTGGCGCGGGATTTGTGGCAACAGAAAACAATGGCTTGATAAACAATGTTTTGGTTGATGCCAAACAGCAGATTGGCGCGTTTGCCGCCCCAAGTATTTTAACTGCACAAGCCCAAGGCCTTGGCATTGGTG
>JAFVTB010000070.1 GCA_017503445.1 Clostridia bacterium | reverse complement strand
TTTTTTATTTATTTTATTATTATTTTTATTTTAGCAACCAAGTTCTTTAAGTACTTCGGCAATTTGCTGTGCGGCAAAATCCATTTGTTCTTCCGTGTGTGTCGCCATATAGCTTGTGCGAAGAAGCGCTTGTCCAGGAGGGGTTGCAGGTGTGATAACAGGGTTCACATAAACGCCGCGCTCCAAAAGCATTTTGCACGCCATAAACGCCTTTTCATCTTCATAAACAAAAATTGGAATGATTGGGGTTTCGGCCTCAATAATATTCACACCTTTTTCTTTCAGTTGTTTGCGCATATATGCACTGATGTCGCGAAGGCGTTGAACGCGCTGTGGTTCATTTTTGATGATTTCCAAAGAACGGCGTGCGCATGCCACGCTTGCAGGGGTGATTGATGCGCTGAAGATAAATGGGCGGCTGGTGTGCTTAACATATTCAATAACTTCTTTCTTTGCCGCCATAAAGCCACCCAAAGAAGCAAAAGACTTGCTGAATGTGCCCATAATGATATCAACATCATCTTCAAGGCCAAAGTGTTCGCCCGCGCCGCGGCCATTTGCGCCCAAAACGCCGATGCCATGCGCTTCATCAAGCATAAGGCGCGCACCATATTTGTTTTTAAGTTCCACCAATTTTGGAAGGTTGCAAATTTCGCCTGTCATACTGAACACGCTGTCGGTGATAATCAAGATGCCTTTATCTTCAGGAATTTCCTTAAGTTTGGCTTCCAAATCTTCCATATCATTGTGTTCATATCTTATCATTTTGGCGTAACTGAGGCGAATGCCGTCATAGATGCTTGCGTGGTTTTCCTTATCGCAAAGAATGATATCGTTACGGCCGGCAATTGCACTGATAATGCCAAGGTTTGCTTGGAAACCAGTGCTCATGGTGATGCACGCTTCTTTATGCAAAAATTCCGCAAGTTCTTCTTCAAGTTTGATATGTATATCAAGTGTTCCGTTCAAAAAGCGGCTGCCGCTGTTGCCACTGCCGTATTTTTTTGTTGCTTCAACGCCTGCTTCAATAACGCGAGGGTCGCTGGTGAGGCCCAAATAGTTATTGCTGCCGATCATCACGATTTTGTGGCCTTCCATAACCATTTCGGTGTCTTGACCGGTGGTTGCGGCGTGAAAGTATGGGTAAAGGTTTTGTTGTTTTAAGACTTCAACTTTGTCAAATTCATAACATTTTTTGAATAAATCCATTTTTGCTCCTTAAATAATGGCATATGCCTTATCAAAAATATAATACAATATTTTTTGTTTGATTGCAAGCATTTGGGGACAGTTGGGGTGGCGAAATCCGCTGTTTTTTTTGGCGGCAGTGCCGCTTCCTTTTTGACCAGCCCTTTACCCAACTTTAATCTAGTTGTGAATTTTTTCACTTTTTTCTTTAATAAGCAAAAAACAGGCGAGCTTGCCACTTGGCAAGCCCACGCAGCGGAGAACCCGCTGCCGGATTTCGCCGCCTTCAGTTTTATCCATAAATCTTCTTCACCACCCAAAGCATAAACCGGGTTGGCAAAATCTTTTCCAAAAGCACAATCGCCTTATATCCAAAGCCAACAGTGACTTTTGCAGGCGGATTTTTGCGCTCTATCATCTTCCAAACCACCTTTGAAACACTTTCAGGCGGCTTGCCATTTTGTTCATCATGTTCCATTCTTTCAACCGATTTTTCAATGCGCTGTTTATAGTGTTCATCTTGCAAAACTTCAGTTTTGATGCGGCTGGCCGTGAATCCCGTTTTGGTGTCGCCCGGCATAACAACGCAGGTTTTTATGCCAAAATTTTTCACCTCAAGCCCCAGCGCAAGCGAAAACATTTCAACCGCACTTTTGCTGGCAGAATAAAATGCTTGAAACGGGATTGGAATCACGCCTGCAACACTGCCGATATTCACAATCTTTCCACCACCTTGCGCGCGCATGATTGGCACAACCGCCTTGCACGCATTTATTAAACCAAAAACATTAAGGTTAAACTGCTTTTGCACATCATCCATAGATGTATGTTCTGCCGCGCCCGCGATGCCCATGCCCGCATTGTTGACAAGCACATCAATTTTGCCCTTGCGCGCAGCAATATCCTTCAGCGCGGCCTCTGTGGCGGCATAATTCGTAAGATCACACGCAACCCCCTCAAATCCCTCATCTACTTTTGGGTGACGTGAAATCCCCACAACATCAAAGCCCTTATTCTTCAAAAAACGCGCAGTGGCAAGGCCAATACCGCTGCTTGCCCCAGTGATAACAACAACCATACATGC
>JAFVTB010000069.1 GCA_017503445.1 Clostridia bacterium | reverse complement strand
GGACATCAGCCTTGAACTTGTGGCAGAAAACCGCGTGAATTATGCGTGCAAAACAAACTTTAAAACGGGCAGCGGGCTTGAAAAACTGGTGAAACTTATTATTGACAGCCTTACACTTCAAGAAAAACTTTTTTCAAAAGAACGCAAAACAAAAACCCAAACAAAAAAATAAAAAGCGCACCGCTTTTTATTTTTTTATTATTTTTTTATTAAAAATAATTATTTTTTAATTAAAATTAAATAAAAATAAATAATTTTTATTATTTTTTTAATATTTTTTTATTTTTCAAGGTTACGACTGGCAGCGCGCTTTTGATGCTGAATTTGCATTTGGCGGTTTAGGTGTTTGGGGTTGACAACCGCCTTGCCAAACTCTTCAGCAGCAAAATCACCTGCCTGAAGCATTGCCTTATGAAATGAATAAAGAGTTGCAGGGCCGTTTTTAGCAATATGGTCGTAAAGCGCGGAAAGCATTTCGGCACTGCGAGAGTTGGCTTTTGCGTTTATAATTTCATAAAATGGCGTGGCGTTGGTGCAATTTGCGCGAAGCAAAAAATCAAAAAGGTCGTCAAACGCCGCTTGGCTTGTAAGTTCAGGCTCGGCAATCAAACTTGCCATATCAAGTGGAAAATTCAAGATAAGTTCCTTGTGGCAGTTGGCATCATCATAGTTTGAAAAAGCGGGCTGTTTCAACACAGGCAAAACCTTTGCAAACTCTTTTTGCACAAGCGGCCACGAAGCATCAAGATGTTTGCGTAAAAACTCGCCGCGCTTTTTTTCATTTGATATAATGTCCTTCACACATTCGGTGAAGCAAGATGCGTTTCGCCGCAGCTGAAGCCCCGCAATAAAGCCATCTTTACGCGCTTCGCTTTGCAAAATTTTGGCAAGCCGCATCAAGTGCATTGCCGCCACCGCGCGGGCGTGGACTTCCCACTCTGTAAAATAATAAACACCATCGGCAATGCCATCAATTATTTTTTCATCTTCAAAATTCAAAAGGTCTTGCAAAAACCTAAAATTATCAGGAATGAACACGCGGGGCAAAAAGCCGTTTTCGTTGTCAAACTTTTGATAGGTTATAATATTGCTTCTTTCATCGGCGATGTGCGTTAGTTCGTGGTCTATCGTGTCAAGCATATCAACAAGGGCATCAATATTATCCGTCGGCAAAAGATACTCCGCGGTCAGCATAACAAAATTTGGGTCAACACACCCTTTTTCGTGCGTGCCAACAAAACTGCTTTTAAAACACAAATCAAAATCGTTCAGGCCACTTTGAATTGCCGAATAAACAATGTATTCGCGCAAAAATTCTTCCCACTGCTTTTGGGAAAGTTTGTCAAATTGCAAAATTTGCGCGGCAATGCGCTTGTCAAAATTGGCAAGGTTTTCAGGGGTTTTTTCAACATTGTGGCTGACAAGCATTTTTTTATCACAATTAAACACGATGTCGGTGCTTGGGCGTTGCGAAAGTTTCTTCTTTACGCGCGCGCGGGCTTGTGCAACCTTTTTTTGTTCAGCTTCTTCCTTGTTTTTCATTTGTTTTGGCACTTTGCATTTTCCTTTGCAGC
>JAFVTB010000068.1 GCA_017503445.1 Clostridia bacterium | reverse complement strand
GGCCCCTGTGCAAACACAAACAGAAAGCCAAATGCAAAATTTAAAGGTGATAAACCTTTTAAAAGACATCAACATCAATAAAATTTCGCCGCTTGAAGCGTTTGAAATTTTGCAAGATTTAATTCAAAAATTAAAATAAAAGGAGGGGGAAAAATATGAAAATCCGCGTTCTTGATAAAAAACTTGCCAATATGATTGCCGCGGGTGAAGTGGTTGAAAAGCCCGCTTCGGTTGTTAAGGAACTTGTGGAAAACTCGATTGATGCAGGTGCAACGCGCATTGTGATTGAGATTGAAGATGGCGGCATTCAACGCATTAAAATTACCGACAACGGCTGTGGCATGGCAAAGGAAGATGCGCCACTTGCGTTCAAGGCACATGCCACAAGCAAAATCAAGGCGGCAGATGACCTTGGCGCAATTGCAACCCTTGGCTTTCGCGGGGAAGCGCTTGCAAGCATTGCCGCTGTCAGCGAAGTGGAGCTTACAACCAAAACCGAAGCAGACCCCATTGCCCTGAAATTAAAAATTGCTGGCGGGGATATAATTGAAACCACTGAAACCGCTGCACAAACAGGCACCAAAATTGTGGTGAAGAACATTTTTTTCAACACACCTGCGCGCAAAAAATTCCTTAACAAACCAAAGGTTGAAGAAAAAGACATCACCAAAATTGTTGAGCGTTTTATGCTGTCTTGCCCGCATATTAAGTTTCAGTACAAAGTGAACGGAAGCCTTATTTACAACACTTTGGGCACTGGGCTTTATGACAATATCTATCTTATCTATGGCAAAGATGTTGCCGACAACCTTATTGAAATTGATTTCACCAGTGGGAATTACACCTTACAGGGCTTCACAAGTATGCCAAGCCTTACAAAGCCAAATCGCACATTTCAAGTTTCGTTTTTGAACGGGCGTATGGTGAAAGATGTCTATATGGAAAATGCAATTGCATTTGCATATCAAGATTATCTTATGCATGGAAATTTTCCCGTTTGCTTTTTGAACTTAAAAGTGCCATTTGACACCGTTGATGTCAATATCCACCCAAGCAAGCAAGAAGTGAAGTATGAAAATGTGCGTGAAATCAACAGTTTCTTTAGTGGCGCACTTAAAGATGCGCTTGACAAAAACCACAGCAAAAAATTTAATGAAATTTTTAAGGAACTTTCGGAAAAAGATGACACTTTTGATGCGGTTGATGAATTTAGAAATCAAATGGCAAGCGTTGGTAAAGACTATGGCATAAGTTATCAGCGCGCCGATGAAGTTGTGTTGAAAGCGTGCCCGCAAGCCTTGCAAGAAGTGCATCTGGAAGAAGAAAATGGCGAAACATTTATGCGCACCACGCCAAAATATGATTTCAGGCCAAAAGTTATCAGTCCGTTTGCCCCAAAATTTGAAGCACCAGTGCAAGAGCAGGTTGAACTTGACCTCCCTAAAAAACGCTGGAAGGTTTTGGGCGTGGCATTTAAAACATATATCATTTTGGAAGTTGATGACAAACTTCTTTTAATTGATCAGCACGCTTGCCACGAACGCAAAATATATGACAAACTTCTTAAAGAAATTGAAAGTGAAAACCTGCTTTCGCAATCACTGCTCAGCCCTTATACAT
>JAFVTB010000067.1 GCA_017503445.1 Clostridia bacterium | reverse complement strand
GCAGCACAAAAACCATTTTGGAAACCGCAAACCGCCTTATCAAGCACAACACCCAGCGCATTGACAAAACCCTTTGGTGCGATAATGAAAATGGCGAGCCGATTGTTTACAAAACCCATTATGACGAACAGGCGGAAGCAGACTTCATCGCCAGCACAATCCACAATATGGTGAAAACAAAAGGTTATCAATATGGTGATTTTGCAATACTTATGCGGCTGAACGCGCTTTCATTTCCGTTTGAAGAAAAACTGCTGTCATACAACATTCCCCACAAGATTTATGGCGGTTTTAAGTTCTATGAACGCGCGGAAATCAAAAATGTTTTGGCGTATTTAAAACTTTTCATCAACCCAAAAGATGAACAGGCGTTTATCCGCATAATCAACTTTCCAAAGCGCGGAATTGGGGAAACCAGCGTGCAAAAAATGCGTATGATTGCCGCAGAAAACCACACCAGCGCCCTTGATGTTGCGCTGAACGCGGAAGCATTTGGCTTGCCAACCGCGCTTTGCAAAAAACTTGAAGACTTCCGCGCCACCTACACCACACTTTTGCACGATTTTGAAATCAGTCCGCTGGACGATTTTGCCAAAGACGTGATTTCAAAATTCCAAATCAAATCGGCGTTTAACAGCCAAGTGGAAGAAGACCTTGACAAACTTTTGAACATTGACCAACTTGTGCAAAGCATTGAAAATTATGTGGAAAAAAATCCAACCGATGACCTGAGCGATTATTTGCAAAGCGTTATGCTTATCAGTGATATGGACAGCCCCGAATCAGGCGAAAATGTGATTGTGGCAACTGTGCACGCAGTTAAAGGACTTGAATTTAAGGTTGTGTTTTTGGTGGGGCTTGAGGAAGACATTTTTCCAATCAGCCGCGCGCGCGGACATGATGAACAAATGGAAGAAGAAAGAAGACTTATGTATGTTGGCATCACGCGCGCAAAGCAAAAACTTTTTGTTTCGGGGTGCAAAACGCGATATCTTTACGGGCGCAGAAATCATATGATTGAAAGCAGGTTTGTTGAAAATGCGGGGCTTGCAAAACGGGCAAATTTTGCGCCATTTAATGGTGCGTTTGATGGTGGATTTAAATCCACAACAAAAATGGTTGCAAGTCAGGTTGATTTAATCAAAACGGGCGAAACTAAATCAAGCGCCACAAATGCGCCACTTGTCTTTAAGGTGGGGCAAACGGTTATGCACACACGCTTTGGCGAAGGCAAGATTGTTGCCATAGACCTTGATGAACGCACGGGGGATATTGACTTTCCGCAACTTGGCGTGAAAACCCTTATGCTGGATATTGCACCAATCACAATTGTTGAATAAGGAGATTGAAAATGAACGAAATGCAAAAACTTGTGGAAGAAATAAATAAGCATTGTTACAATTATTATGTTCTGGACAACCCAACAATTTCAGATAAGGAATTTGATGCGCTTTATGACCGCCTTGTGCAAATGGAACGCGAAACAGGCATTATTTTGCCAACTTCACCAACCCAGCGCGTTGGCGG
>JAFVTB010000066.1 GCA_017503445.1 Clostridia bacterium | reverse complement strand
TTATCGGCAAGATTTTTGATTGAGGCGCGAAGCTGGGTGTTTGCAAGGCGGATTTTTTCGGCAAAGTTTTTTTGGGCGGCATCTTCTGCACTTTTGCGCACAAGTTTTATAAGGCCCATAAGAAGGCTGTTGATTTCCCCTTCTGAAAGCCCCGCATTTTTTGTTGGCATCACCAAAACTTTGGGGCTTTGTGCGGCCTTGTGCGCGTGATATTTGTTTTGAAGGCGAAGCATTGTTGTGGCATCACCATTTGAAAGCATTTTGCACGCCGCACGCACCGAATGCCCCTTTTGAACCAGTGCATCAATTTGGGTGATTGTGGTTGAAAGTTCTTCTTTGGTGAACATAACCGCGGGCTTTTTTTGATGATTGTTTAAATTTATCCCCCAATCGCCACACAATTTGGGTGAAGCCTGAAACACTTTCAGTTGCTGATAATAAAAATTCCTGACGCTTGCGGGGCGGCGGGCAAAGCGGGTTGCAAAATCCCGAAACGCCGACAAAAGGGGTTTGTTTTGCTTTTTATATTCTTCCACCACAGAAAAAAGTTTGCAAATTTCGGCGCGCGTCCAGGCAAGATTTTTGGTCATAACATATCTCCTTGCCGCAAATTATTGCCACGATTTGTGATTTTATACATTTAATCCGCAGGGCGAATATCCGTGATTTTGCTTTCGGCAAAGTCAAGTTCAAAAACTGTGGCGGTGGCGGGGTTTTGTCCGTTTTCTTTGATAAGAGCAAGGCGGGTTTGATTGTTGACACTTAACACTTTTATGGAATCAAATTCACCAAAAAACTCGTGAAAATGCTGGGCGGAAAGTTTTTGTGCAAGGTCATCAGCAAGATATGTTTTGGCAAGAAAATAATCTTTTTCGCGAACAGCCTCAAAAAACGCGATATGCGTTAAAAATGGTGGCACAGCCTTTGGCTGGCGCTGAAGATAAACGGGCTCCTGTGTTATTTTTTCAAAGCCCGCAGGGGTGATTGAATATTCAATCATTTGGCCATGCCCCGCAAGGGTGTTTTTATTGGCAACCACGCTGATTTTGCTTTCGGAAAAATCCACATTTCCGCAAAAATCCAAAAACTGTCCATTGGCCTTATGAAATGCCGCCAAAAATGAGTTTTGCCCTTGATTTGCCCGCACAAAAAGGGCGTTTTTGGTTTCGTGAAGTTCCACTGCGGAAAGGTCATCGGGCAAATTGAACACAAATGATTGGCTTTTGGTTGAAACATTGAAAACAAACGGGCTGCCCACCACGCCAAATGTGCCACCTGAAAAATTTTTTTGAACAAAGCATCGCCCAACAAACACGCGCGGAAAATTTGTGATTTCCACAAGGTGATAATCCCGAAACGCAACCGTTTTAAGGCATTTGTGATTTTCCCCCGCCACAAAGCAAAAAGGCAAAAGGTTTTCCGCCAGCGGAAACACCTTCACCACCTGCCCACTTTGCAACACAAGCGGGTTTGAAAAGTTCAGCATTGCGCTTTTTCCGTCCACAACAACTTCTGCCCTTTCCCGCGAAAACAAAAGAATTTTCATATATCAACTTTATTCATCGCCACACCCTTTTATGCCTTGCGGGGTTGACTTGCCC